>JAZQND010000155.1:0-6482 GCA_045627145.1 Ruminococcus sp.
GGTTATCATATCAGCACCTGCTTCGGCAAAACGTGAAACATATTTCAAGGGATCGTCAATCATGAGGTGAACATCAAGAAACATATCAGTAGTACGGTTTACAGCCTCAAGAATGGGCAGACCGTATGTAATGTTATTTACGAACACACCGTCCATAACGTCGAAATGCAGCATATCAATGCCGCTTTTTTCAAGTTTTCTTATTTCGCTTTCAAGGTTGAGCATATCTGCACTCAGCACAGAAGCAGAAATTAAATTTTTCAACTTATCACTTCTTCCGAACAATTCAAATTTTCATACACTTTTATTATATAATATTTATTCCTTTACGTCAATATAATTTAATTCTTTTTTTCTTTTATCTTTCTGCTGATTTCAATTTCATGCAGAATGACGTAAGCTGTTCCATATCAAGCTGCTCTATTCTTGCAGTTTCAGGAAGTCCGGATTCTCTTAGTGACGAATAAACCTGTTCCTTGCTTATTCCCATAAGTGATGAAAGTGCATTTGCCAGAGTTTTTCTTCGCTGTGAAAAGCCGCTTTTCACAACTTTAAAAAAGAACTTTTCATCCTCTTCATCAAGGCGGTGTTCACTGTTGAGGTCAATACGGATAACAGCGGAATCAACATTCGGTGAAGGCATGAAACTTCCTCTTGATACATTGAAAAGTGATTTGACCGTGCCGTAATAGTTCACCCCGACAGTTATAGCACCTGCTTCTCTTGTTCCTACTTCGGCACATAGTCTTTGTGCTGCCTCTTTCTGAACCATGACCGTTATTGACTCTATCGGCAGACGACTTTCAAGGAGCAGCATAATTACGGGTGAAGTTATATAGTAAGGAAGATTAGCACATACTGCTGCTTTCAGTCCGCCAAATTCCTCACGGATAATTTTATGAAGGTCACATTTCATAACGTCCTCGTTAAAAATTTTAATATTGTCAAAATCCGCAAGAGTTTCATTCAAAATAGGAAGCAGTCTTGTATCTATCTCAACAGCACACACCTTATCCGCACGTTTTGCAAGTTCAGCGGTAAGAACGCCGATACCTGTTCCTATTTCAATTATCCCATATCCGCTTCCTGCATTGCCCATTTCGGCAATTTTCGGGCAGATATCGGGATTTACTATGAAATTCTGACCGAGTCCCTTTGAAAAACTGAACCCATGACGGCCCAGTATATCCTTAACTGTACCAATATTTGTAAGAACCATTTATATCTCCTTAAACTTTACATAACAACAATGCTTACTTTTTATAGGCTGAAGTTCTTTCGTCGGGCAAGCCGAGAGAAAGTAATAAGGACAATCCGTAAACCGTTGCTTGGCTCGGTTTACTGCTTCTTAGGGAGGCTCTGTCTCCCTCGCACACCCTCCGCAAGGGAGCGACGCTGCTCCCTTGACCCCGCAATATGCGGCTTCGCCGTTTTTTATATTTTATATGTTGTTGCCGTGTCAAACGTTATGTCTTTCCTTATCTGAAAATTCACTTTGCTTTGAATCATTCAGCTTTTCCATATCGTTTACAAGATAATCGGCTGAACGGTAAGCTCTCTGGAAGTCTGTATCATTGAAATAGACTTTCATATCAACAAATTCGCCGTTAATAGTAAAATCAACGCCGCATACCTGTCTGCCCTTATATTTCTGACTTATGTATTTCAGATATTCGTCAATTTCTTTTCTGTTCATTTCTCCGCCAATAACATTTATTTTCATGACACGCCTCCTGTTAAATTTTCAATAATCTTTTCAGCACACTTCATTCCGTCAGCCGCAGCAGATACTATACCTCCTGCGTAGCCTGCACCCTCACCGCACGGATATAATCCTTTAAGTGACAATGACTGAAAATCTTCGCCTCTGTTTATACGGACAGGTGAACTGCTTCTGCTCTCAACTCCCGTAATTACAGCATCAGGGCTGTCAAATCCGCTTATTTTCTTTCCCATTTCAGGAAGTCCGAGTTTTATGGAATCGCACACAAAATCAGGAAGATATTCTGAAATAGCAGCAAATTTTGTGTTCGGCAAATATGAAGGTCTGACTTTTCCGAAGCCCTCTGCTATCCTGCCGTCAAGCAATGCACCAACAGTATTTATCGGTGCCGAATAATTGTAACCGCCTGCGGCAAAGGCTTTTTCCTCTATATCACGCTGAAAATACATTCCTGCCAGCGGATGAGGACTGCCGTAATCGTCCGTATTTACGTTTACCAGCAATGCACTGTTTGAATTTACGGAATCACGGGCAAAATTACTCATTCCGTTAACTGCAAGCCTTCCGTTTTCAGATGAAGCCGCCACGACCTCTCCTCCGGGACACATACAGAATGTATAAAGCGTTCTGCCGTTCGGAAGATGAACTGCAAGCTTGTAATCGGCGGCTTTCAGTGCAGGATGACCTGCAAAATCGCCGTACATAGCCTTATCTATATCTGTTCGGAGATGTTCGATACGGACTCCGACAGCAAAATTTTTCTGTGAAAGCTCAATATTCCTGTGATAAAGCATTTCAAATACATCTCTTGCACTGTGACCTGCCGCAAGTATAACATTGTGGGTATCAATGGTGTGAGTGCCTTCCGAATCTGTGTAAAGCACCTGCGATATACTGCCGTTTTCCGCAGTATACCCACAGAATTTTGAATTGAACCTCACCTCGCCGCCAAGACTGATAATACGTTTGCGAAGATTTTTGACCGCAATTTTCAAAACATCCGTACCTATATGCGGCTTGGCAAGGTAAAGTATTTCATCATCTGCACCAAATTCAGCAAATCGTTCAAGTATCCAGCCGATACGATGGTCTTTGATGCCGGTATTCAGCTTACCGTCAGAAAAAGTACCTGCACCGCCTTCACCAAACTGGATATTGCATTCTGTATCAAGAATGCCGTTTTTTCTGAATTCTTCAACAGCCTTACAGCGTGAATCAACGTCGCCGCCACGTTCAAGAACTATCGGACAGGCACCTGCCATTGAAAGAACCAGTGCCGCAAACATTCCCGCAGGGCCAAAACCGACTATAACAGGTCTTTCTGCATTTGCGGGCACAGCCTTTACTCTATATTTTTCTTTCTTAACAGCTACGGCATTTTTCAGGCTTTTCAGCAGTTTGTCCTCGCCTTTAGCCTCAATGTCGATAGAGATTATGAAATGAACGTCCGATTTTTTTCGTGCGTCCACTGATTTTTTGGAAATCTTTGCATTAATTATTCTGTCGTCTCTGATTTTCAGCTTATCAGCAGCAAGTCTTTTAACGTCAGAAAAATCGGTGTCAAGCGGCACTTTTATATTCCCTGCCCTTATCATCTGACTTCTCCTTTCATTGACTCCGCACAGTTTCTGCCTGCAATCATTCCCGATGACCATGCCCATTGAAGGTTATAGCCTCCGCAGTCGCCGCAGACATCAAGTATCTCTCCGCAGAAATAAAGTCCACTGTGCAGTTTTGATTCAAAAGAATCGTCAACGCATTCCTTAACGATACCGCCCATCGTAACCTGTGCATTCTGCCACGGTGAACAGCCAGTTACCTCAAATTCAAGATTTTTTATAAAATGAGCAGTCTTTTCCGCATCACTTTTTTTCAGCGAACCGATATTACCGCTGAAATTACGGTCAATACAATTTCTGACGATATATTGTGCAAGATTTTTAACAAAAATACCTGTAAGAAGTTCTTCTATCGGGTATGAAGCACGCTGTCGGAAAACGGTTTTTCCGATATATTCAGCAAGTTCGGTTTCATTCATCTGTGGAAAAAGGTCTGCACGAAGCCTGAGTTTTCCCTCATACTGCTGAAAAAGGTAGGCAAGATTAAAAACACAGATACCCGAAATATTGTTTTCGTTGAACTGTATCTCACCGCACTCTGTTTTTAGTGTTTTGCCTCCTGAAACTGCCGAAATACTACCTTTTACACGAACGCCCTTCAGTCCCTTCACGTTCTCCGCAGGAACTCTCAGCGGTGCGGCGGCAGGACATATTTTTGAACTTTTATAACCCATGTTTTTCAGTATTCTGAGCATTCCGCCGTCTGTTCCGAATGCAGGTCCCGCATAACCGCCGCAGGCTATTATCACCTTTCTGCATTGCAGACTGTCTTTTTTTGAGATGAGCTTCCAGCCGTTTTTCTCACGCACAAGCTCTGTAACCTCAAAATCGCATTTTTCCTCTATTCCAAGCTGTTCTGATTTAAGCCTTATCGCACTTACAACTGTATTTGCACTGTTGCTTTGAGGATAAAGACCGCCGTTTCTGCCTTCGCTTCCCGTCACGCAGAGAACACCGTATGTATCACGGAAATACTCATCGCCACGGGGGGTACTTCTGATTATTTTAACGGCATCAAAAGAGCCGTGGTAATTTCTTTCCGATATATCAATGTTGCTGAGATTACACTTTCCGTTTCCGGTTGCCGCAAGCTTTTTTTGTGAACGAAACATCTTTTCAAGTATAACCACGCTTGCTTCGGGAGCAGTCTGTTTTGCCGCAACTGCCGCCGCAAATCCTGATGCTCCACCGCCGATAACAGCTATATCATACATATCTTTCACTCCTGAGATGGTTTGATTTCAATTATGTCCACTTCCGGACGATTGTTGAATCTGACAGGTGCAGGAGAAGTTCCCAAGCCTGCCGATATGAACATTCCGCCGCCGTCGTATTTGAAAAATCCCTTATCGTAAACTTTCTGGTCAGGATAACGAAATTCCGGAAACCATGCTCCTGTTTCCGTATCATAAACCGGACCGCCGCCCAATGGTATCTGTGCCATTCCGCCATGAGTATCCGCACAAATGGTAAGGTCTGCACCAAATTCCGCAAAACAATCATAATTCGGGATATGTGCGAGCATGATATTAAAGCAGTCTGCTTCATTAGCAAACTCATTTGCCAGAGAAAATTCCGAACCGTAATAGACATTGTTTATTCCCATGATATGGAGCTTATTTTCTTTTACGGTAAGATATTCGTCCGTATAGCTGACATATACTGCACCTGCCGCAGTCATTCGGGTAATATAGCTGTCGTCATAACAGTCGTGTTCACCGGTTACGAAATAAACAGGAAACCCTTTGGCAATAAGCATTACCGCAAGTTCAACAGGAACATTTCTTGCTTCCTCTGAACTGTCGTAGGAAAACATATCGCCCAGAAAAAACACGGCATCGGGCTTTTCACATTCAACGGCTTCAACTATGGAATCATTAGATATTCCACCGCCTTCAGAATGGAGGTCAGCAATAACGGCGAGCCGCAGTTCGGAAGTCAGCTTTGGCGAGGTAAGACGGCAGTATTCGGTTTTCATGGTAAAATTATTGAACCACCATATCACAAGAAGCAAAGCTGCTATCTTCAGGAAGGTATGCTTCTTTTTTCCTTTTTTTCTTGCAGATTTTTTTGCTGTTGGTTTATTGGCAGATGTCTGACTCATTTTTGATTATCCTTTATATGAATATCTACCTGACTGAACGGAATTTCAATACCGTTTTCATCGAAGCTTTTTTTAACATTTTCAAGCATATTATAACGTGCTGTCAGGTAATCGTCATTATTTACCCAGACAAGCGTATCAATTGACACCGAATTATCGTTATGCGAACTCATACGAACAGTTGGTGCAGGTTCTTTCAGGATAAGCTTATCGGCACATATCACCTCAAGTATAGCTGACTTTGCCCTATCAAAATCTGAACTGTAGCTGATATTGAAGCATAAGTCGATACGTCTTGTGGGTGTTTCGGTATAATTAATAATTTTAGCATCTGACACTTTACCGTTTGGAATAAAGACAGTCTTGCTGTCAAAAGTCATGATTTTCGTATAAAGAATGCCTATTGAAACAACAGTTCCCACAGAACCGTCTATTTCGATAATGTCGCCTGCCGAAAACGGCTTGGAAAAGAGGATGATGAAGCCTCCGCAAAGATTTGAAAGGCAGTTCTGCAAAGCAAGACTGACTGCAAGTCCAGCCGCACCAAGAATGGTAATGATAGACGACATAGGTACTTTCAGAATAGACAGTGCCATAATAATAACGACAATATACAACGATATTCTGACAAGCGAAACGAGAAAATGCCTTGCTGCTTCGTCAATATTTGAACGTGAAAGTGCTTTACCCGTTATTTTAGTGATAAGCTTTGAAATAAGGATACCTATAACAAAAATCACAGCGGCAATTATTATTGAAGGAAGTGCTTTTGCCACAAAACCTGCTGCTGATTCAAAGAACCCCGAGGCTTCCTCAACTTTTTCCTGAAAAGTATCCGCATTCAGATTTTCGTTATCCGCAGTTAAACAAACGGCAAAAGGTAAATTCATAAAATATATCATCTCCAAAACGTACTTATTTATATTATAACAGATTTTGAAAAAAACGTCAATCGTTATGGAATAAAAAAAGCCTCCGAAAATCGGAGACTTATATGGCGTCTCAAAGAGGAATTGAACCTCCGGCCTGCCGCTTA
>JAZQND010000156.1:0-6626 GCA_045627145.1 Ruminococcus sp.
TCCGACTTGAAAAAAAATTTTCGCTTTCGGCGGCGGTCACAGTCAGGATTTTGAATTTCGTCACGACGGCGACTGGTGGGAACGTGAACAGCCTACCCACAGCGAGATTCTCGACGGAATAAGGAATCTCAAGGATAACGATTTTGAAGTTGACTATATCGTTACCCATGAACCTCCTGCTTCTCTTAAAGACTGCCTTGGAGTTGACGTTTTTCAGCGTATAGAGGTTCACGCATTTTTTGAAGATGTTATAAAAACTGTAAAATATGAAAAGTGGTTTTTTGGAAAGTGCCATATTGATAAGCATATCCCACTTAAATTTTACGCCGTTTTTAACACGATAACACCTCTGAAATAAGGGCACCTCTAAAAACCCGTTTTGAATAAGAAAAAACAGATAGGTGCAGCAGATGCAAGGAAAGCCATCGAAGGCGTGCTGTCGCCCTACAAGATGGCTTGACACAGCAGATGCTGTGCATAGCTGTTTTTTCTCAGAAGGGGTTTTTAGAGGTGCCCATAACATATTGTACTTTTTTCCTTCATATAATCTACCAAACAGCTCTGAATCTCCTTCAGAGCTACTCTTTATATGGAGGATTTTTTCTATGAAAAATACAAAATGGTCTGACCTCATTATCTCAGTCGTTTCGTCAGAACTTATCGGTGCTTTATCTGCAATCATTTCAGGCGATTTTTCGTCATTTTATAACGATATACTGCGTCCGCCGCTTTCTCCGCCGTCATTCGTTTTCCCTGTAGTATGGGCAATCCTCTACGCTCTTATGGGTTTTTCTGCTTACCTCGTCTGGAATGAACGCTTCTGCCCGACAAGTAAATCTGCTGCAAAAAAACTCTATATTTTTCAGCTTGCTGTTAACTTTGTCTGGAGTATCATATTCTTCCGCTTCCGTCTTCTTGGAATAGCCGCAATAATTGCAATTATCCTTCTTATAATTGTGGTATGCATGATATTCGCTTTCAAAAAAATTAATCCCTTTGCCGCTTTGCTGAATATCCCCTACTCAATTTGGCTCACTTTTGCTTCTTACCTTGCCCTCGGTGTCTTTTTTTTGAATAGTTAAGCCAGATTTTGTATTTTATTTTTCTATTATTTTTGCATTGATTTAACTATAAACCTCTGCTATAATATAATTATCCCGAAAGGGAAAATTCATAACGGAGGGATATTAAGTATGTGCAATTTCTGGAATCTCATTTGCAGACTGTTAGGTAACTGCTGCAAATAACTAAACCTCAAACAGCGGAACGCTTATTAGTGATGCTCATATAGAAAATCTGTTCCTTATCGGGGCAAACTTTTTTGAGGGAAACCCTTTCTCAAAAGGGTTTCCCTCAATAAATAGCAGAATTGCTATAGGAGGACACTAATGGGCACCTCTGTTTTACGGTTTACATATATGAATAGCTTTTATTGGACAGACTGCTGCACACTCGCCGCAGTTCACACATTTTTCGTAGTCAATTACAGCGTGATTGTTTATTACTTTGATTGCTTCGGAACTGCACTTCTTTTCACACATTTTGCAGCCGATGCAGCCATTTTTACAGCTTTGCTTAGTTTCTTTTCCGTTAGCCATTGACGAACATAACACGTCAGTTCTTTTTTCTATGGGTTTCACAGTTATCAGCTTATTTGGACAAGCCGCAGCACATTTTCCGCACGCTGAACACAATGACGGCATGACCTTAGCAACACCGTTGTGTATTTGAACTGCCCCTCTTTCGCAAACATTCACACAGTCTCCAAGTCCGATACAGCCATACCTGCACATTCCGTTTCCGCCATAAAAACGTTTTACTGCCGCACATGACTGTACTCCGTCAAACTCAAACTGTGTATGTGTAGCCTCGCAGTCACCATTGCAATGCACCACAGCCGTCATAGGCACAACATCCGATACCGAAACGCCAAGAACTTCCGCTATTTTTTCTGCTGCGTTCTTTCCGCCGGGACGACAGAGATTTGTTCCTGCCCCCTTTTCAATTATTGCAGCGGCATAGTCCGCACAGCCTGCATATCCGCATGAACCGCAGTTTGCCTGTGGAAGTGCTTCTGATATTTTTTCAATTCTCTCATCTGTTTCAACATAAAATAGTTTTGCTGCCGCTGTCAGAAGTACACCGGCAAGGATTCCGCAGCCTCCGAGAATAAGTATAGGTATGAGATAAGTCATTCTGTCGCCTCCTCAGTTGAAAAGTCCTGAAAATCCCATAAAACTTACCGAAACAATAGAGGCTGCGATAAGTGTTGCAGGTACTCCTTTAAAAGTTTCGGGAATATCGGCATATTCAAGCTTTTTTCGTACTCCTGAAAAGATAATGAGCGATATCATAAATCCAAGTCCTCCGCCCAATGCGTTTACTATCGAATTAAGGAAGCTGTACTGATTATCAATATTCAGAACTGTTACTCCAAGAACTGCACAATTTGTTGTGATAAGCGGGAGGTAAACTCCAAGTGACTTATAAAGCGAAGGGATGCTTTTTTTCAGAAAATTTTCTACAAGCTGAACAAATAATGCTATTACAAGAATGAAAACAACAGTATCGAAATATTCAAGATTATTTGGTACAAGTATTCCGTAATGAATCGGATAGGTCACAATAGTGGCACATACCATTACAAATGTTACAGCTATCCCCATTCCCACAGCACTGTTAAGCTTTTTTGAAACGCCAAGGAACGGACATATTCCCATAAATTTTGAAAGTACAAAATTATCTGTCAGCATAGCAGACAACAGTATAACCATCATTGTTTTCACTGACAGTCACCAGCCTTTCTGCAAACTGCTTCGTTAGGACAGCCTTTACAGCTCATTTCCTGAGGCGGTTTTTGTTTTTTAATTTTATTAACAAGTGCAATTATCATGCCAAGCGTGAAAAACCCTCCCGCCGGCATAATGAAAAGCAACATAGGATTTTGGCTGATTACAGGTATAGTCAGTCCGAGCCACTTTCCCGAACCAAGTATTTCACGCACAGAACCCATTATAAATAATGCACCTGTAAAGCCAAGCCCCATTCCTACCGCATCACACGCAGAAGCAAATATTCCGTTTTTGCTTGCAAACATTTCTGCCCTACCGAAAATTATGCAGTTTACCGTGATAAGCGTCAGGTATATTCCGAGGCTGTCATATAATGAAGGCACAAATCCCTCCAGAAGGAATCCGATAAGTGTTACAAAACTTGCGATTATTACTATAAATGCAGGTATTCTTACTTTATCGGGAATTACTTTTCTTAGTGCGGATATAACTATATTTGAACCAAGCAGAACAAATGTTGTAGCAAGTCCCATTCCTATGCCGTTTACCGCCTGTGTTGTAACTGCAAGTGTAGGACACATTCCAAGAAGCATGACAAATGTCGGGTTTTCCTTTACAATGCCCTTTGAAATTTCATTAAAAACCGATATTTTATTTTCAGCCACCAAGAATCGCCTCCTTATTTTCGTTATACACGTTCAGTGCTGTATCAACTGCGTGTTTCATTCCTTTTGACGAGAAAGTTGCACCGCTTATTGCATCAAAATCTTCACTTGCTTCCGAAAGCCCGATAAACTGTCTGCAAAAATCTGCTTCGTCACGAACCTTTGAACCAAGTCCGGGAGTTTCTCCCAATGAAACAAATTCAATTCCTGATATACTGCCGTTTTCGTCAATGCCTATGAGGACGTTTATTCCGCCTTTTGAATAACCGTCAGTACAAATCTGAAATGCGGTTTTTCCTTCGGGAGTTACGGCAATTGCCTCTATTTCACTATTTCCGAAATTTGTACCGATAAGGCGGCTTTCGGTTTTTCCAAACAGTAATTCTACACTTTGAGCAAATTTCTGTTCCTTTTGTTCTGCAATTCTGTTTTTGGTCAGTTCAAATGCAAAAACAAGAAATACTGCTGAAATAACACATATAACGGTCAGCACCAGAGTCGGTTTTATTTTATCCTTCATTCCTGCTGACCTCCTTTTCACCAAAAGTCCTGCCTCGTGTCAGTTCTTCAATGTACGGAGTAAGCACGTTCATAAGAAGTATCGAAAATGAAACACCTTCGGGATAAGAACCAAAATGACGTATAACGAATGTCAGTATGCCGCACCCAAGACCAAAAACTATCTTTCCTTTTGTGGTTATGGGAGTTGTTGCGTAATCAGTTGCCATAAAGAAAGCACCAAGAAATACACCGCCTGCAAGTATCTGATAAATCGGATCGTCACCGCCTATCCACGACAATACAAACAGACTACCAATAAACGAAAGCGGTGCGGCAAGTGAAATGATTTTTCTGAATGCAAGGTAAAGTCCGCCGATAAGGAGTGCCAATGCACAGGTTTCTCCAAGACAGCCGCCTACTTTTCCGAGAAATAAGTCAAGATATGAAGGAAGTTCACCGCCTGAATCACAGGCTGCCAGCGGTGTTGCGGAAGAAACTGCATCATAATCACGTTCAAGCGGCTTTATCCAGTTTGACATCGCCGCCGAAAAGCTTACCATCAGAACTATTCTTGCTGTTATTGCCGGATTAGCAAAATTCTGTCCAAGTCCACCAAAAAGCTGTTTTACTATCACTATTGCTGTAAATGAACCGATAACAGCCATCCAGTAAGGAAGCGTTACCGGAAGATTCATAGCAAGAAGCATTCCGGTTACAACCGCCGATAAATCACCTATTGTGTTGCTTCGCTTCATAATTCTGCGGCTCATATATTCAAATAGCACACAGCTTCCTATGCATACTGCTGTCAGCGTTATTCCTCTGAGTCCGAAATAATAGATTCCGACACACCATGCAGGCAGAAGTGCAATAATAACCTGAAGCATTATATTAGTTGTTGAAAGAAAATTTTCATCATGCGGAGATGGTGAAACAATAAGTTTACTCAATTTGCAGTCCTCACTTTCCAATAACAAGTGCTTTCGCAAGCTGGTTGGTTTCAGCAAGCTTTCGGTTTGCAGGACACACAAATGTACAGCTTCCGCAGTTCATACACAATGTTACTTTAAGCTTTTTAAGTTCTTCAATATTTCTTATTATATAAGCCCTGTCTATATCAGCGGGAATAAGCCCTAATGAACATACACGAACACATCTTCCGCAGCGAATGCAGTTTGAGGTTTTTCTTATATCGTATGACTTTATAGCCAAAAGTGCGTTAGATGTTTTTACAACAGGCATATCTGCATCAGGAATACTTATTCCCATCATAGGACCGCCTGAAATCAGTTTTATCATTGAGTTCATATCGGTATTGCAGTATTCAAGTATGCTTCTGAATGGTGTTCCTATATATGCGGAAACATTTTTTGGTTCACCAACAGCATTTCCGTCAACAGTAATCCGGCGTTTAATAAGCGGCATCCCCGTCTGCATATACCTGTAAATAAATGCGACGGTCGAAACATTTAATACTATCACGCCCTTATCAGACGGAAGTTCCCCCTCACAGACAACTCTGCCTGTTGAATTATAGATAATAATTTTTTCTGCTCCCTGCGGATAAATAGATGGAAGTGTGATGATATCTATAGTATCATCATCTTCAGCCATTTTTGTGAAGTTTTTAATCGCTTCAGGTTTATTTGCCTCTATCGCAAGCTTGGCATTTTTGATTCCAAGCTGTGACTTTATCAAATTGATACCTCCGATAATATCATTCGGATTCTCTATCATTTCACGATAATCGGCAGTAATGTAAGGCTCGCATTCAGCCGCATTCACTATAAGAACATCAATACCCTTTGGCGGCTCCAGCTTGATATGTGTGGGAAATCCTGCACCGCCAAGTCCACAGGCACCGCTTTCTCTTATTGCCGTTACAAATTCCTTAATATTGGAAAAAGAAGGCTTTTTAACTTCTTCGGAAACAGTCTGAAGTCCATCGGATTCTATCTCAACAGCCTTGCATATTTTTCCGCTTACTGGTATGTAATCAGAAACGGCTGTCACCTTACCTGAAACACTGCTGTGAACAGGAACACTGAAAGGGATGTCACTATCGCCTATTTTTTGTCCGACTTTCACATCATCACCAACTTTGACAAGCGGCTGACAAGCAGCCCCCATATTCATCGACATCGGGATAATGACTTTTTCAGGAACCGGGAGAACTGAAGTAGAGCTGTTTTCTGTATTTTTTCTATGCTTCAGCTTTATACCCTTTAATTTTTTCATATATAACTCCTTATAATATAATCAAATCAATCAACTAATCTCTTAAAATCAATATATTGTAATTATACATCATTTTCTCAAAATATTCAAGTAGTTTTATACAATTTACACTTTAAAAGGAAAAAAGAACGCTGTATTTCTACAGCGTTCCAAAATCATTACTTTCTTTTCTTTGTTGCAAACATAGCAGCGGCAGCAAGTGCAAATATTGAAATTGCTCCGATAACCTTTGTATCACCGGTTTTTGGTGAATCACTGTTTGATTGCTTTGCAGATGTTTTTGTTACTACAGGTTTAGTTGTAGTTGCAGCAGTTGTGGTAGTTGTAGTGGTTGTAGCTGTTGTAGTAGTTGTTGAAGTAGTTTCTTCGTCGTTGTCCTCAATCTTTGGCAGAGTTGTAGTTGTTGTTGCTGTGGTAGTAGTAGTTGTTG
>JAZQND010000157.1:0-7109 GCA_045627145.1 Ruminococcus sp.
TTTTTAGAGGTGCCCTTATAGCAGCACCACACAAAGCACACCTGACCGCATATCTTCTGTCTGATTTTTGTGCGGTTTTACCTTAAAATTAAAAAATTTAATGTGTTTACATTATTTTAACTTGACTTAATCCTTGCTTAAACCGCTTAAACTATTGCAAGTATCATAAAATAATGTTATAATGTATTCATTACGCATGAGCCTTCAATCAGGTTCATGAAAGAAAAGGAGAAGTATTATATGCAGTACGGACATTTCGACCTCCAAAATAAAGAATACGTTATCACTAATCCGGCTACACCTGCACCGTGGGCTAATTACCTCGGTGACCCGGAATACGGTGCTATGATTTCCAACAACGCCGCAGGCTACAGCTTCGTTAAATCAGGTGCTAACGGACGTATTTCCCGTTTCCGTTTCAATTCCGATATGGCTCTCCCCGGACGCTATATCTATATCCGTGATAATGACAATGGTGATTACTGGTCTGCTTCATGGCAGCCGGTTGGCAAACCGCTTGATAAATATAAAAGTGAATGCCGCCACGGTACGGCTTATACCGTTATTTCAGCCGAATATGCGGAAATAAAATCAGAAACCACATACTATGTCCCTTACGGCAAAACGTATGAAGTATGGCATTCAAAAATCACAAACAACAGCTCTAAAGACCGCAAGCTCTCTGTTTTCGGCTTTATCGAGTTCACTAATGAGGATAACTACGAACAGGACCAGGTAAACCTCCAGTATTCGCTCTTTATCTCTCAGACTCAGTTCGTTGAAAACCGTATCATGCAGACTATCAGCGAAAACGGCGGCAAAGACCGCAGAAGCCGTTTCCTCGGTCTTGCAGGTGCGGAAGTTACATCAAGCTGCGGAAGCCTCAGCAGTTTCCTCGGCACTTACAGAACCTATTCAAACCCTATCGCTGTTGAAAAAGGCTGCTGCGGCGATATCATGAACTTCAACAGCAATTCATGCGGTGCTTTGCAGTCGGATATAACCCTTAAATCAGGTGAATCCATCGAGCTTACCTACATCATGGGCCAGAGAGACAGCAAGGAAGCCGCTGAAATTATTGAAGAATACAAAGTAAAAGGCAGAGTTGAAGCCGATATCAAACAGCTTAAAGATTACTGGCACGGTCAGCTTTCAAATTTCAAGGTTGAAACACCTTCTGATGAATTCAACAACATGATAAATGTATGGAATGCTTATCAGTGCTTCATCACATTCATCTGGTCAAGAGCCGCTTCCTTCATCTACTGCGGTTTGAGAAACGGCTACGGCTACCGTGATACCGTTCAGGATATTCAGGGTATCATCCACCTTGATCCGGAAATGGCTGCCGAAAAGATTCGCTTCATGCTCTCTGCTCAGGTCGATAACGGCGGCGGTCTGCCTCTTGTTAAGTTCACACATAACGCCGGTCACGAAAATACTCCTGACGATCCTGAATACGTCAAGGAGACAGGTCACCCTTCATATCGTGCAGACGATGCACTCTGGCTTTTCCCGACTATCGTCAAGTATATCGGTGAAAGCGGCAACAAAGCTTTCCTCGACGAGGTTATCGTTTATGCAAACGGCGGAGAGGATACAGTTTATGACCACCTCAAGAATGCTGTTCGTTTCTCTATGGAGCGTCTTGGCGAACATTCAATGCCCGCCGGTCTCCATGCCGACTGGAACGACTGCCTGCGTCTTGGTGCAAAGGGCGAATCGACCTTCGTTGCTTTCCAGCTCTACTATGCTATGTCAGTCATGAAAAAAATGGCTGAGGACAAAAATGATTCCGAATACATAAAATATATCGAAAAAGTTCAGCCCGAACTCGGCAAGGCTCTTGAAAACTGCTGGGATGAGGACAGATTTATCCGTGGTATCCGTGAGGAAGGTACTATAGTTGGAGCAAAGAACGATCCTGAAGCAAATATGTGGCTCAATCCGCAGTCATGGTCTGTAATTTCAGGCTTTGCTGACAAGGATAAGGCTGAAAAGGCTATGAACAGCGTTCATGATATCCTTAACACACCTTATGGTGCTAAACTCCTTGATCCACCTTATAAAAAACATTACTTCAAAGGTGCTTTAATGCATATCTTTAACGATGACACAAAGGAAAACGGCGGTATCTTCTCACAGTCACAGGGCTGGCTTATTCTCGCTGAATCTCTCCTTGGTCACGGTGACCGTGCATTTGAGTATTTCATGGAAAGCTCCCCTGCTGCTATGAATGACAAGGCTGAAATCCGTGTAATGGAACCTTACGTTCACGGTCAGTTCACCGAATCAAAGGCTTCTCCTTACGAAGGCAGAGCTCACGTTCACTGGCTGACAGGTACAGCTTCAACCGTTATGGTAGGATGCGTAGAAGGTATTTGCGGTATGCGTCCTGATGCCGACGGTTTAACCATTTCTCCGTCCATCCCTGCAAAATGGGACGGCTTCAAAATAGAAAAGAACTTCCGTGGTAAGAAGCTCTGTATCAACATTAATAACACAGCTCATGTGCAGAGTGGTGTTAAGGAAGTTTATCTCAACGGTACAAAGCTTGAAAGCAATTATGTACCCGCAGACAAACTTGCTGACGTAAACGAAATTAACGTTGTTTTAGGCTGAACGGCGTTAATGCAACACTGCAAAAGTATGCAGTGACTGACTCAAAATAGGTGACACACCTGGCAATAACTTCTTGCAAGTCGCCGGAAGGGGATTACACAAAAAGAAAGAAAAATTTTTGCATTCAAAATGCAAATAAGGAAATATCTGATAATTACACAGTTTGTTCTATAACTTCTTCACATTAAAAATGTCTGAGGCGTGCTGATATTTTTCAATGTAAGACAGATTTGGAACAGTATTGCAGAAAACGCTGTGCAGTAATCAGAACAATTCCGAAGATATTGTTTCAGAACCACGCTTACGTTCTGAAATATGTCTGCCTTTATGCATAGGTTATTTACATTAAATTTAGAAAAAGTTTGTAATTATACGAGGGGAACATCATTATGATGACATACTTCACGGAAATCGTGCGGTATTGTTTGATAATTCGGACTTTTTCAAAAATCTAATGGGGCAGCTTTTTACCCCTATAATTCAATTGGAGGACTCTATGGAAAAAAAATCAAATAAAATATTGCTGGCAATCGGAGGAATGCTCTTTATCTTAGGTATGCTTACAGAAATCCCGATTCTCTCTGCCTACATCTCACTGAAACTCAAACACGCAGACGGAGGATTGCTGAAATCTGATACTTCTACTATGGAATTTCTTTCATCGTCGCTTTTAAGTCAATTTGATTTTGTTCATATCGGTGCTGCGTTAATTGGCGCAGGCTTAGTAATGCTTGTAATTACAGGTGTTCGTCTTTTGATAGACAAATTTGCAAAAAAATAAAATTTTTGAATCGGAAATCAGTTCGCTGGTTTCCGATTTTTTTCCACCTATATTCCCTTTACAATACGGCATAATATATCTGCGGACATTTTCCGCATACGGAGGTTTTAAAATGAAATATTCAGCTTCCGCCGCAGCTATACTGACTGCCGCTTCACTTCTTACCTGTACAGCAGCTTATGCCGCTGATACAGCAAAAGTCGGATACGGTCAGGGCTTGGCTGTTGACGACCAAAACAGACCTTGTGATGCTGTAAACTTCAATAATGTTTACAGTCATCTTGGTGCATACGCACTCACAACAGACGAAAACAGAATTATTCTGACTTTCGACCAGGGCTATGAAAACGGTTATACCTCAAAAATTCTTGATACGCTTAAAGAAAAAAATGTTCAGGCTGTTTTTTTCCTTACGGGCGATTACGCCAAAAAAGAACCTGAACTTATTAAACGTATGATAAAAGAAGGTCATGTTCTCGGAAATCACAGCATGAACCATTACAGTCTGCCAACCCTTTCCGAACAAAAAACAAAAGACGAAATTCTTTCTCTCCACAACTATATTATCAACAACTACGGCTACGAAATGCAGTATTTCCGCCCACCATGCGGTGAATATTCCGAACAGGTTCTGGAAACTATCCAAGATTGCGGCTACAAAACCCTTTTCTGGAGTTTTGCCTATGTTGACTGGAATGTTAACAGCCAGCCTGACTATGACGGTTCTTTGAAAAAGCTTACAGATTCTGCCCACGGCGGCGAAATACTCCTTCTCCACTCTGTTTCTGCAACAAACGCCGGAATACTCGGTCAGCTTATCGACAACCTTCGTTCTAAGGGATATACCGTATAAAATATAAAGGCAATGCCGCACAAAGCACAATTGACTTTGTACGGTATTACCTTTATAATCCTTAATCATTAGTCCCCATTTGGTTTTCCCCCGACGTTTTACGCCACCCCTGACGCTTAACGCCGTTTTATAATCCCTTTTATTTTTTTATCCTGTTTAAATTTGTTGTTCCCCGACATTGCACACCCCTGAACAATGCCGTTGATATAATCCCTTTTTCTTGTCCCACCGTTTGGCGGAACTATATATATGTTTACTTTCTTTTTATTCTTTGTTTCCCCTTGACCTCCGCCACCCCTGACATCGGTCATTTTTACTTAATCCCTAAGCTGTTTCTTTTATGTTTACCCCTTGCGGTTTCGGACACCCCTGACCTCCGCCGCTGTTTTTTAATCCCTAATCTTATGTCACTTCTGTTTTGTCTTACCCCTGCGGTTTCGGACACCCCTGACCTCTGCCGCATTTATCTGTCTGCATTCACTGTCGTCAGCTACTGTCAGACTTATTCCCCTGACTGCCTCTGCCACCCCTGACATCAGCCGTCATTATCCTATATATGTAAATTCTTATTGTCAGAACATCTTTTCCAATAAATCCTTATTAATCCGGTTCGTTATGATACGAACCTTTAAGCAAATTGATCCCTACAGGTGACAAATGAGTTATATCCAAAGGTCTAATGCCAATCATATAATTAACCAGAAAATTTCTTGTAAAATATTGTCTTTATATTTATACCAGAATTCTTTCATTGCTGCACCCCTTATGATATTCCCACTATCATGAAACGTATTTTAACTAATGAACACACTTTGCTTTTCAGCACACCCCAAAAAGTTTCAGACAATGCCACCTTGATGCCTGTCCCCCCGAACCTGCATCATATAATCCCTACATTGGTCAGACGAATAAATCTTTTCCCCAAGACTTTTGCATATTCACCCCGTTTAGTCCCTTAAACAGCCGTTTAAATCAGGTTTTCAAGAATCATAAGAAATAATTCATAAGCAAAACCGTTTAATCTGTGGCTGTCATCATATTCACATTTCAGAAATTATCACCTCTAATCCTTTCTCCATTTCACCTTTCAGATAGCCGCTTCTGTACGCCATTATCATAACATACATCGCCTTTCTCAGCTTCTGAACATCGGTTATCTCGTCTTTGTAATCGTCCACTTCCTTGGCAACAAGCTCCTTAACAATTTCAGGAACAAATGCACCTTCGTCTTCTGCTTTGAAAATGATTCTGCAAAGGATATTGTAGAGCAAGTCCTCTGCAACGATATCATCTGAAGTATCCTCAACGTCACCGTTGACGTACTCCATAAGTTTAACGATATCATCAAGCTTCATTGCGTTTCTCAGCATATTTATGAGAAGTATTCTCAAAACCTGCTGCTTGTCGTACTTCTTACCCTTGGTGGACGACACCCAGCCTCGCTTTATCCAGTTCTGAATGGTTGTACCTTCCAGACCGGTGAGCTTAGAGAGCTGTGAAAGAGTAAGACCACCTGTAGCCTCAAGAACAGGAGAAATCATTGAGAAAGCTGCATTTCTTGCCTGTTCTATGAATGTTAATGTTGTACCGGGAATAAGTCTGTTCACGGTCTTAACCTCCTCTCACATGATAGTATGATTATACCATAGGTTCACATGAACTTCAACTGTGTTCTTGGGACGAATTTAGGCGTTTATGTGATTTTTTGAGATTTTTTTAGAATATATCTTGCGTATTCTTATATTTTCACGTTTTTTCTCGCTTTTTAACGCTTTTTGAAATTTGTTTCAAATAATGGTATATAAAAATAATACACTGCGGATAATTCATTGCTTTAAAGCAAATTTCAAGTCCGTAATGTATAAAATCATACTTAAAATACCACCTGAACACAAATCAAAAAAATAACCTGTTAAAATTTCAATAATCGAAATTTTAACAGGTTTTTCTGCTATTATTCCTTAATTAAATAGAAATAATATAATGCAACATATTTAACCGCTCTTATATTTTCCAATATGGACATATGCTGTTAGGAGATGTTATATGACCAGAACCTAATGTGCATACTCCTCGGTAAGAATTATAATGTTGACACGTTTTGCAACTTCCACCTTGGGCTTTTTTCTCATTTGTAAGTTGGTTTTCCCATTTGTTTATTACTTTTTGTACTTTTTTGTTGTTGTTTGAAAATAGTCCCATATCAAGACCTCCTATGTAAATTTTTTTGCAGCTTTTCTTGCTGTAACTATATTATATATCCATTCGGATATATAGTCAATACTATCTCACAATTTTATGTTAAAATTCAGTTAATGTTATAATTCTAAAGGAGGCATTTTGTGTATTATTTACAACGTCTAAAAGATTTAAGAGAAGATTGCGACCTTCAGCAATCCGATATTGCAAAAATTCTTCATACAACTCAACCACAATATTCAAGATACGAAACTGGTGAACGTGAATTACCAATACGACATCTTGTTACATTAGCTGACTTTTATAAGGTTTCTACTGATTATATACTTGGACGTACAAATAATAAACAATTAAATATAGAATAAAAGATATTTTCTTCTTTTATCGCTTAATATCTCTTATTTATCTTTCGGATAATTTACCGCTTTAAATTGTTTTTCAGTTCCCGACTGTATAATTGACAAAAAAATATCGCAGTAGTATTTTACTGCGAAAATTAAAAGGGCAGCCATAAAAACTGCCCTTATAATATTAGGGCACCTCTAAAAACCCGTTTTGAGTAAGAAAAAGCAGATAGGTACAGTAGATGCAAGAAAAGCCATCGAAGGCGTGCTTTCGCACTACGAGAGGGCTTGACGCAGCAGATGCTGTGCA
>JAZQND010000158.1:0-8759 GCA_045627145.1 Ruminococcus sp.
GGGCACCTCTAAAAACCCGTTTTGAGTAAGAAAAAGCAGATAGGTACAGTAGACGCAAGAAAAGCCCTCGAAGACGTGCTTTCGCACTACGAGAGGGATTAATGCAGCAGATGCTGTGCATAGCTGTTTTTTCTCAGAAGGGGGTTTTAGAGGTGTCCTAAAGGCAATATTGTATAATCCTATGTGATGGCATTAAACAAAAGATCCTCTTTGCATGGCTGAAAACCAGTACTATGCAAAGAGGATCATGTTGTTTAGCAGATAATGCTATTTTTTGCCTGCAAAAGGCATAAAACAGTTTTTGACAATACGATGAACTTGACAAATAGTATTAAATATGGTAAAATTAATGATGTATTTTAGGCAACACCGCATAAATATCATGCGGCAGAATCGTATTGGTATTATTTGTCAGACAGTGTTCATAACTGTCATATTCGTATTTCAGGTTTAATTAATTTTATATTTAAAACAGACCAAAGAAAAACCACCATATCGACATACTGTTCATCTCCTTTCCAAGCGTGATTTGAATATATTGGTAAAATTCCGATTGGAACATGAGGTTGAATTAGTAGTAAAAATAATTAGCCGGATTATTATACAAGACCAAAGAAAAACCACCATATTGACATTTCAAACATCTCCTTTTTCATTTATTTGAAACAATTGATAAGCGTATCTGACACTTTTAATGTTTCTTTATACTATTGTTCCCAAAATAAAAACTTGTCTTTCATTGTCGATTCTTCACATAAACATTTCAAGACTTGATTGGTGGAACAATATTATAAAAAGAGTATAACATATTTATAAGTAAATGTCAATAATTTTAGAGCAAAATGGCTGTTTTTTGGAGTAAACGATATAAAAAATAAAGAGATTTATTGTATATAAGAATATAATTTACATTATTTTGCTTTTGACTGTAATTTATTGGTCAAATCTTTCATCTGAGTAATATATCAGAATCTGCTTTAGGCAACATCGCAGTCAGATTTTTGTTATATATGCGGTGCGGCATTTAATTTGAGAATATTTTCGGAAAGGAGAGCGTGATATATATGAGAATTGTTATTTGCGACGATAATCCGATAATGCATGATGATTTAAAAAAATGTCTTGAAAAATATGGCATTATGCGAAAAATCGATATGCTTTATGACGATTATTTCAGCGGCTCTGATTTGCTTTCAAGCAATTATGAATACGATATTATTTTTATGGATTACCAGATGGACGGTTTAGACGGTTTAGAAACTGCAAGGCGGATTCGTCAGCGAAAGGATAAAGTTGTTATAATCTTCCTGACAAGTTTTGAACACGTTGTATTTCAGGCTTTTGAAGTAAATGCTTACCGCTTTCTGCTGAAACCGGTTGATATGGAGAAACTGACAGCCGCTATGGATGATTACATAAAAAGCCTTGATGATGATTCTTTTATCTTTGTGCAGACCGATGACTGTTCTATGAGGATATGCATAGATGACATCATATATGCGGAAGCTTCCGATAAATATTGCTATATCAGAACATCTGACGAAGATATAATGTTTAAAAACACTCTTTCGGAATTTGAAAAGCTTGTTCCGAAAGATAAGTTTTTCAGAAGTCACCGTTCATATCTCGTCGGATTCAGACATATAATTTCTCATACCGCAACTGATATCCTTTTTGATAATCAGGAAAAAGCTCTGATAAGCAAACTGAAGCTTTCATCATTCAAAAAAGCTTTTAAGGACTATGTGAAACGTTATAATTTTGTAAGGCGGTATTGAAGTATGGCAGTATATATTATTTGTTTTTCACTAAGCTTTCTGGTATCATATTTTATGGTTCAGATTATAAATATTGCTTTTAAAACACATTCAAAATGGAATGTTCAGATAACAGCTTTGAGTATTCTTCTTATCGGTGTTTTGCCTGTTATTCAGTTTTTCGCATGGGATCTGCCAAGACCTGTCTGTGTTTTTCTTGGATTTATGCTGTTGTTCGGCAAGTTCTTTATGTTTGCGTTTATCTATAAGAAAATTGACCTGAAATTTCTGTATATCAGTCTGCTTTCTTATGTTTCACAGTCGTACTACGGAAGCGTATTTCGTATTTTTATGAAGGAATCAGACCTCATGTATACTTTGCAGTATGTAGTCGAGGCACTTATTATCGGTGCTATCTGGATGTATATAAAACGTCCCGAAAATTCGGCTGTGTTTTCAGAAAATATAAGGATAATTCCCAACAGAGTCTATATAGGTATACTGATATTCCTAACACTTATGAGTCTGTTTTTGGAAGCCTCGCTTCGTGACAGCATACATTATATGATAAAATTCGTTGCATTGCCTGTAATTGTTCTGGTAGTATATATAGTAATGAGCGTTATGAAAATAAGCGTTTCCGAAAAGGAACATGAACAGGTTGCGGAACTGCTTGAAAAACAGCTTGATAATCAGGCTGAATATTATCAGAAAATAAACGATATTTATACGGAATTCCGCAGTTTCAGACACGATTTCAAAAATCACATGATTTGTTTGAGAAGTCTGCTTGCCGATAACGATATTGAAGAAGCACTGAGCTATATGAACAATATTGAGGAAATAAGCTATACGGAAAAGAAAAATTTCGATACAGGAAATATAATAGCAGACGCATTGCTGAGTGATAAATCCGAAAAGGCAAAGCAAACAAATGCACATATCGTTTTTTCAGGATTTATTCCAACTATGGGAATATCAAATGTTGACCTTTGTACTATAATGTCAAACGCTATCGACAATGCCATTGAAGCCTGTGAAAAGGATAAAACCAATAAATATAAAGAAATAGTTATCAATTCTGATTTTAAACAGGGATACTTTTTCTTTAAGGCAGAAAATCCGATTTTTGAACAGGTACATATCAATAAGAATAAAACTATTGATACTACCAAATCAAACAAAAATATTCACGGATTCGGAATTGCCAATATATTGAAGGTTTCGGAAAAGTATAACGGAGATACAACTTTGAAAGTTGAAGGTGAAAGATTTATTCTTGAATCAGAACTTCTTCTTGATATGAGCATATAACGACAATACCGCACAGAACTTTGCGGTCTGTGCGGTATTGGAAGTGAAAAATAAGGAATTATTGGAGAAAGCTTGTTAAAATTCGGCAATTACAATACATTGTAATTTACGCCGACATATATATCTACTATGCAGCTGTTTGTATTATCAGTGTCAAGTCTGACTATACTGTAATATGGAACAGTTGCTTTTTGATAGGACTTTTTTTCAATATAATCCATCAGCTTCTGTTCAGTCTGAGCAATATTGAGATAATTTCCCTCATGACGGACTGTTACAGCGTGAAGAAGCTTGAAAATAGGCTTATAGCTGTATTCCTGACGACTTTTTACAGCTTCACTTACAGGGACAAGTATCTCGAAATTTCTGCCTGTATCGTCGTCTATTTTTTTCAGCATTATATTGCCTGTTAGTTCTACACCAAGAGCATTGATATTTCTGTGAAGATGTTCTGTTATTTCAGGGATTTTTGAAACCGGAAGAAATGTTTTGTACGAAATTACATTATACAAGAATAGAGACTGATGTTCAAGAATCTGCATTGTATCTCCACTTGTCCTTTCTTAAGATTATGCAAGCGGTTAATTTTCTTCACTTTTTGGTGAGTAGTTTCTTTATGTATGTATTATAGTTCCATTTTAGAATAAATGCAAGCTTGTTGGAGTGAACGAGCCTTTTTTTTGAGTGAATGGAAATTGAATGGGATTAGAATAGAAAACGCTTGCCGCTGATTGTACTTTATGTATAACAATATCTGAAAATATTTGAAAATATGTGCAAAAATGCTTGCAAAACTTTTTCGAGTGTGATATAATATAATTACTTCATAAAACTGTAAAAATTTTTATCTGAGTTAAGGCAGCACCGCACAAAGATTGCACGTCAGAAACGCAGGCAGATTTTTCGTCAGATTGTACAGAAATTCCGCTGGCATACTGTCGTATGTCAAGAAGTTTCTGTGCAAGATGACGGAAAAGATGCAAGTTTATGATGTGCAAAGCTGTCAGGTGTGCTTTGTGCGGTGTTGCCTTAAACTACAGTTTTATTTGAATATTGTTCTGTCAATCAAGTATTTAAGGGTATCTCTAAAAAACCCTTCTGATAAAAAATGGTTTTTTAGAGATACCCTTAAGATTTTGGGAACAATACTATATTTGTAAAGGGGTTTTTAATATGCAGAGAGTCTGTAATTTTCTGAAAGAAGCAAAAACTTATTATCTCGCCACAGTTGATGGTGACCAGCCAAGAGTGCGTCCATTTGGTACAGCTAATATCTTTGAAGAAAAGCTCTATATACAGACAGGACGTTCAAAAGAAGTTTCAAAACAGCTTCTTGTAAATCCGAAAGCAGAAATATGTGCTTTTAAGGAGGGCGTATGGCTTAGAATAGCTTGTGAGCTTATTGAGGATGACAGAACAGAAGCAAGAAAAGCAATGCTTGATGCTTATCCTGAACTGCGTTCAATGTATGATGAGAACGACGGAAATACACAGGCTTTTTATATGAAAAATGCAACTGCAACTTTCAGTTCATTTACTGCACCGCCTGAAACATACAAATTCTGAAAAATTAACGCCGATACTTCTGATAAGTGTCGGCGTTATTGATTCTATAATTGGTGAATCGTTATTTATCGTTTCAGCCGCAGGTGTGGCTTCCGCATGAATGGTTTTCATCGTGATGGTTACAGGAAGCATTAATGTTCTGAACGAGTGAACCGGCAATAAATGCATTAACTGCATTGTCTGCACTGCCTGAATTTCCTGCAAAAAGTGTTATGCCCGCATTTCCGACTGCTGTTACAGCACCGCCTCCGATACCGCCGCATATCAGTACATTTACGCTGAGATTTTTAAGAAAAACTGCGATAGCACCGTGACCTGCACCGTTTGTGCCGATTATTTGTGAATTGGTGATGATTCCGTTTTCAATGTCATAAATTTTGAATTGTTCGGTATGTCCGAAATGCTGGAAGATATTTCCGTTTTCATAAGTTACAGCTATTCTCATTATGTTTCTCCTTTCGATGATGACTTTGAATAATCAATACAGGGCATCTCTAAAAACCCTTTTTTAAGAAGTGGATTTTAGAAATGCCCTGTATTGATTATACTATATTACTTTCAGGTTGTCAAGAGAGAAGAAAAGCAGATTTAGGCTTATTTTTTCTGCAAAAGATGGTTATAACCTTGACACTTATTCAGTTATTTGTTATAATTATGAAGTAATGTTTGAACGAAGGAGAGATACAATGCCAGGTTACTGTATTCATACGGCTTTCGGTATAAAAGCACTTGAAATTGCTGAAAAATATATTTCCGAAAACTATCCGGAAATACCGCTGCCACTTTTCGGCAGTGAAGATAAAAAACAGTTTATGGCAGGTCTGATACTGCCTGATGCGGCAAAGCTTGTTTCTGCAAGGGATGACAAATCACCTGACCGCAAGGCACATTATGAATCTGACCGCTATTCCTATTTTAAAACTCCTGATTTAAACAGATATCTGAAAAAACACAGGCTTACTCTGGATTCACCTATGTATATCGGTTATGCAATGCACCTTTATCTTGATGTTGAATACGAAAAATTTCTGAAAGGTTTTGCTTCATTTACAGCGGGAACTGTGTCATCTGCTCCGTTTTTTGAAGTGACAGATGATGAACGCAATGTCCGAAAACTGACCTGTGAGGATTTCTGGAAGGAGATATATTCAGATTATACAAAGCTGAATCCATATTACAAAAGCAAATTCGGCTTTGGAACAGGGGACTATG
This sequence comes from Ruminococcus sp., assembly GCA_045627145.1. Taxonomy (GTDB): domain Bacteria; phylum Bacillota; class Clostridia; order Oscillospirales; family Ruminococcaceae; genus Ruminococcus. Next base: position 5,850 of record JAZQND010000158.1, read on the forward strand.
CAAAGGTTGAGGAGTTCAGTTCTGCGGAAACTTCTGAACAGATAGCATGGTACGGACGGCTTTATGCTGACGTTTCAAAAATGTTTTCCGAAACAGACGAAGCTGTCGGAAACGGCAAAACAGAAGAACTGAAGGAAAGCACAGTTTTTCTTAAAGCGGAACAGATAGATGCTCTTATCAATAAATCGGCAAATGACTTTCTGAAAAAATACCTGATACCTGTTTTTGAAAAAATTCAACACAACTCTGTTGAAAACGTCAGAGATGAACACGGTGAAAATATTGATGAATCAAAAAATAAAAATGTTCAGTGGAAGGCTGAAAAGGTCAAGCTTGACTATTATCGGAAACATTGGGAAAAACTGGTAGATGAAGGTTTTGTTGACAGCTCAGATACTGATTTTTTCAGCGGAGTTTTACAGGAAATAGAAGATGTTTCCAGAAATTCAAGAAGCCATAAAAGAAAACACGGATGGTATACCGCACTTACAACCTACACACTGCCTGTTGCAATAACTCTTGCTTCTGCATTTTTTACAGCATTTTCAAATAAATATGAAGGTTCGCTGATGTGCATTATTCTCGGAATTATTTCCACTACGCTGTCAGCTCTCCTTACAGCACTTTCCAATCTTTCGGAGGTGCTTGCACATAAGGAAACATGGCTCAGACAGCGGCTTTACTATTCAATGCTCATGGAGGAAACAGAAGCGTTCTGTGAACATATTGACGGTTATGCTGAAATTGATAATACAGTTGCTGTAAGGAGGTATATGGACAATATCCGCCGACTCAGAAAGAAGGATTACAGCAATTTCTTTACAAATATGGGATGTACAAATTTTGAAAAGGAGCAGTGAGAAGATGTCTGTTTTTGATAATGAGGTCAAATGTGAATACTGCGGCAGGATGTTCAGATGTATTCTTGAACAGTGTCCCTACTGCGGCGGAATTAACGGAAATATAGTAAGAACTGCCGTAAATCAGCCGCAAACCATAGCAGAACTGGAAGCGTGGTATAAATCAAAAGGTCTGCCGTCTTATGAGGTAACGAGATTCTTTATAGGGGTGGACTATAAAGAACCGAGGGCATTTGGTATTTTTAAGGACGAAATAAGCGGTGAAGTTGAGGTCTATAAAAATACTTCTTCAGGCAAAAGGGCGGTTCATTACCGTGGAGACGATGAAACTTATGCAGTTAATGAACTTTTTCAGCGTTTGCAGTCTGAAATTATACAGCAGAAAATGCTGAATGCCAAAAAAAAAACAGAAAATCACACTAAGGAGGATGAAAGTTGAAAATAAGATGCGACTATTGCGGCAATTACTATGACGACAGTAAGGATAATTGCCCGAAATGCGGAGCATCATCTAAGTGTTCATCAGAAGAAAATGACATAACCGCAATTGAAAAAAACAGTGATTCTCATGCAAATAAGAAAATTAAAAAGCCTAAAACAATAATCGAACTGCAAAAATGGTATAAAGACAGAAATCTGCCGTCGTCTAAAGTTACGAGATTCTATATCGGTGAAAACACAAAAACCTCAAAAGCTTTTGGCATTTATAAAGACGGTACCACAGGAAATTTCATCGTTTATAAAAATAAAGCTTCCGGTGAAAGAGCTATTCACTATGAAGGAACTGATGAAGCCTATGCTGTAAATGAGATATTTAAAAAGCTGAAAGAACATATTACGGTTCAGAAAAATTTGCAGTCTGGCACCGGACAAAACGTTTCTGTCGGAAGCCGCAGCGGTTTAAGAGGAATCTCACTTCCTTCATTTGATTTTTCGGCTATTACATCATCTCGTGCTTTCAGAGTTTTAGGAGGATATCTTCTCTACTTTTTGATAATGCCGGTTCTTACGATATTATTTATATTAATTGTTGGAATATTCTGCTTGATTTTCGATAATGAACCCAAAGAAGGCTATTACAGATTCGAGGATGAGCTTTACTATTATTCAAGCGATGATTATATATCAGAAGATATGAACTGGTATCATTTCCTTTCAGATAGCGGAGAATGGTCTGCACCGATAAACCTGAATGAAATGCCAAAAGAAATGAGAGAGAAGAAAACCTCAAAGCCGTATCTTCTTGATAATGACTGGAATGCAGACTATGGCTGTACGGATTTTGAAAGCTCCGTTTTCTATCAGGATATCCAAAAAGGCTTCTGGACTTCAGAAGGCTATTATAAATGTGACGACTATGTTTTCTTCCATATTTACGGTTTGAATGATAATAACTGGTATTACTTCAATAAAGAATGGTCTTTCATAGAAAAAGACGAGCTTCCTTTACCAATGCAGCATTCTTCTACTGTTGTGAGCTATTTCATCTCTGAGGACGATTGTTCCTCTCTGAATGTTGATAATTTCAAGGAAACTGTTTTCTATAAAGACTACGAAAATAATTATAACGTCGGCAGAGGCTATTATTCTTATGACGACAACTATTACTACCACCTTGAGGATAACTATGAAAACGGCTGGTATTATTATGAGCCTGATAACGAATGGGTTGAGATAAGTGCCGACGATATCCCTGATGACCTGAAGCATAATTCAAAGGCTGTCGATTTCTACTATACTCCAAGCTGGAACGAAGAAACACAGATATCAGATTTTGAAGATACTGATTTCTATTCGGATTACGTTTCTGATAAAAATGCCGATAATTGGGACGATGATGACGACGATTACGATTATGACTGGGATGACGATTATGACTGGGATAATGATTCCTTTGACTGGGATTCAGACTGGTAATATATAAGGTCTCAAAAAAATTCTGCTCTTTTTAACGGCAGTACTCTTATAGAAACTTTATACTTATTATTGAGGGCAACCCTTTTGAGAAAGGTTTGCCCCGATAAAGAGTAAAAACTTCTATAAGAGTACT
>JAZQND010000159.1:0-7530 GCA_045627145.1 Ruminococcus sp.
CGTCTTGGCGGCGGAATAGGTACAAGAGGTCCCGGCGAAACCAAGCTTGAAACGGATAAGCGGCATATCAGAAAGCGTATAACCTATCTTGAGGAAGAACTGGAGGAATTGCAGAAACACCGTACATTTGCCCGTTCAAGGCGTAAAAAGGACGGTGTACTTTGTGCCGCAATAGTCGGATATACCAATGTAGGCAAGTCAACATTGCTGAATGCACTTACGGATGCCGGAGTTCTTGCCGAAAACAAGCTTTTTGCCACACTTGACATAACCTCCCGTTCAATTGAACTTCCCGACGGCAGGAGCGTAATGCTGATAGATACTGTCGGACTTATCCGTAGACTTCCGCATAATCTGGTTGAAGCTTTCAAGTCAACGCTGGAGGAAGCGGCTGCCGCTGATATCATCCTTAACGTTCAGGATTTGACATCGCCGGAAATAAAGGAACAGGCGGAGGTAACATCACATCTTCTTTCAGAACTCGGCTGTGACGGCATTCCGCAGATATACGTCATGAATAAGGCTGATGCGGCAGAATTTACTGATACGGTTTTTGAAGATGACAACACAGTTATGATAAGTGCTAAGGAGCAGACAGGCTTTGACAAACTTCTTGACTGTATAGTGAAAAATCTTCCGGAAACAGCAAGACGCATGAATCTGCTTGTTCCTTATGACAAAACAGCTTTTTTAAATAAAATACGTCAGGAGGGCAGGGTGTTTTCAGAAGAATATACTGCCGAAGGAACTGCTGTTGATGCACTTGTTGACGTAAAACTTCTGAAAGAAGCTGAAATATACGCAAAATAGTGAATCTTTAAATTTTAAACTAACTTCACAATATTTGTTATATATATTTAATGAAATTTGTTTTCAATTTATTGCGTATATTTAATAATGCTATTGAAAACATCGTGAAAATATGATATAATGAATGCGAAACATTCATTATATTAAAGGCAACACCGCAAAAAGCACGTCTGACAAAAAAATTTGACTGCGTTTCTGCCGCACAATATTTGTGTGGTGATGCTTAAAATTGTTTGAAGTCCGTAAATATGTCAGGACTTAGAAAGGAAATGAAATGAGAAAAAAAATTACAGCTGCTCTTATTGCTTTTTTAACAGCATTTTCTATTTCAGGCTGTTCAAAAAAAGATTCATCTTCATCTGATGATACCAAAACAACAGAGGAAACCTCACAGACAGAAACTACATCAGTGACTGAAATTACTACAGAGGCGGCTGATACAAATTTATCTGCTGCTTCAGAAACAACCGATGGTATGGTGTCTAAGTTTGATGTTGGTCAAACGTTAAAAAATGAAAATGGCAGCAATTGTTTAGTACTTCCGCTTGCTCATTTTATTTATCAAGGAGATCGCATAAATTCTTTAACCTTTGCCATTCATTCGGATAACGGCAATATCGGTGAATTAAAATATGGATGCGGAATCTCAGTTGATGATAAATGCCCGTTACTCAACAATATTAGATGGTTTCAGGATGATGATATGTCAGTAACGATTCAGGGAACTGAAGGAGAGGTTGTATGGACTCTGCCTGATGATGCGGCTGCTCATGTTTTATTTGACGGCAGTATGCTTTTTGGATTCTGGTGGAGCGATGTTGATAGTATCGTTGTAGACAGTATAACCTGTAATTATACAGAGGCAAAGAACGTTCCTGTTGAAAGCACTTCACAAAATACAGAAGGGGACGATACTTCTGATGAAAGTACTACTCTGAATACAGATGAAACAGCAGCTACTGACAGCGAAATTACAGAAGATAATACAGAATTACAGGAATGAAAATTTTGACGGGAAAAAATTGACTTCGTTATGTGTAAACAGGCTATAAAGAGATATTTTATTTATTGTCCGTGTTATTCGGACTCAGAAAGGAGCAGAAATGGGCAAGAAATTTGCAGCCTGTCTTATTGCTTTTTTGACAGCAGTTTCTTTTTCAGGCTGTTCAGACAACAATATCAATTCGCCTGATTTGCCTGAGGAACAGCACCCATCAATTCAGGATGAGTATTATGATGATTATTCAACAGACGAAACTACAGTGGAGGAGGTTGCTGTACAGCATATCAGTCCTATGGAAAAAATAACTGCAAATATGGGTTCTCAGCTCGATGTGAATCAGGTCATAGGCAGAGCTGAAAACACTAACACAATGAAATTCCCTATTTCAGAGTTTGTGCGTGAAGGGGACTCAATAAGTTCTTTTACCTTTGTTGTGCATTCAACAAGCGGAAATATAGGAGAATTTAAGGGCGGATGCGGTATATCTGTAGACGAACAATGCAAATCAGCCAACCACGAAGGCTGGTTTCAGTCAGAGGATTTTACAGCTCCTACTACCGGAACATACGGTGAAATAAACTGGGTTCCTCCTGCAGATGTCGCTGCACATATCTCTGTGAGCGGAGAGGTTCTTTTCGGCTATTGGTGGGGAAATGTTGAAAGCCTTGTGGTTGACAGCGTAATATGTACATATACCCGTACTGTCAATACTCCTGTTGACGGTACAGTTTCTCAGGAAATCGGTTCAAAGGTAAGCTACAGCAGCGGGGATAACTGCTTCAGGATACCGAATGATTTTGTTCCGGAAGGAAACAAACCCGAAGTTATAACGTTTGACCTTAGTGCCGCAGGCAATATCGAAAAATTCAACGGAGCTTTCGGTTTTGAATCATCAGGCGGAAGTTACACTTCAAACGGTGTGGCAATGTTTACAGAAGGCACAAATCTGAAGCTGACATGGTTTGTTCCGGATGATGTAAAAAGTATTGACCAGACAAACGGTGAATATATTTTGAATTACTGGTGGAGCAAACAGCCTGAAATTACACTTGATTCTGTAACAGTAAAATATAGTTCAAAAGATTCGGTTTCAATGGCGGAAACAATTTCAGAAGAAACTCCTGCAGACGTTTCTGCGGAGTCTATGGGATTCCGTTCATCCAAGGAAATAGCAGATGCAATAAAAATCGGCTGGAACCTCGGAAATACGCTTGATTGCTATAATACAGGAAAAACAGGCATTGATACAGAAACAGGCTGGGGCAATTTAAAAACAACTCCTGAAATGATAAATTCCGTTAAGAATGCAGGATTCAATGCTGTCAGAATACCTGTAACATGGGGCGAGCACCTCAGCGGAGATACGATTCAGAAGGAATGGCTCGACAGAGTACAGGAAGTTGTTGATTATGCTTATAACGAAGGTCTTTTTGTTATTATAGATATGCACCACGATGACTATATATGGCTTACTCCGAATAATGCCGATTATGCAAAGATAAGCGGAAAGGTCACATCCATCTGGAAGCAGATATCAGAACGTTTCAAGGACTATGATGACAGACTTCTCTTTGAAGGACTGAATGAACCAAGAACTATCGGAAGTTCAAAGGAATGGATAGGCGGTACTGCTGAAGAAAGAGCAGTTATCAATCGTCTTGAGGCAGATTTTGTAAATACAGTCCGTGCTTCAGGCGGAAAGAATGCCGACAGAACACTTATCGTTACTTCCTATGCGGCATCAGCCGAAACAGTTGCACTTGACGGTACTATTGTGCCGAAAGATAAAAATATCATCTTTACGGTACATTATTATGCACCGTGGAAATTTGCAGAGGGTACATCTACTGTATTTGATGTAAACGGTGAATCTGAACTTGAAGCAAAGTTTGCAGAACTTAAAAGCAAATTTATTGATAAGGGAATTCCTGTAATTATTGATGAATTCGGCTGTGTAAATGTCGCAGACGAAGCAACAAGAACCAAATATTACAAATATTACGTCAGTGCCGCAAAAGCACAGGGAATAAAGTGCTTTTTATGGGATAACGGAATAGCAGAAGGAAAAGACGGATATGCTATCTTCTCAAGAGATACATTTAACTGGAATACCTCGATTCTCAATGCAGTAATTGAAGGCTCAAAATAGAAACAAACAAAGGCAATACTGCACATTTTCGTGCAGTATTGCCTTTTTAAATAATAGCTTTGATAAAAACAAAAGTTCCGATAAAAAATGTAATGCTCAAAATAAATCCAATGTAGCAGGTCGCAAAAGAAAATCTGTCAAAAACAAAGCCCTTTGAACTAAGTCGGACGTGATATTCAACATTTGTTTTGTAGAGCAGTTTTTCCATAAATCCTTCTTCCGGAAAAACATTTGGATATTCTTTCCCTTCGATCAGATAGTATGCTGTTTTGAATCTGCTTTTAGGGTGCTTGTCGATTTTAACGAAGTATGCAGACTTCTTTTTTGAAGCTGTCAGCACAAAGAAAAAATAGAAGAAAAATACAGAGGCTGCTGCAAATAGTAACCATAAAATCAACAAAGCAAGCAGGATAAGAAAGATTGGTTTTATTCCAAGTATGATAAAAAGAACGGCTATAACAATAATTACAATAACAAATTCCATTTCAGTACACCTCTTTTATTGCTCCACCAATTAAATCGTGAATAATTAGTGCGAAGTAATGACGGAGACAGGCAAGGAAGAAAACCGCAGACATACCGGTCTGTCGGTCAGCCTCTCTGTCAGCGTCGCTGACACCTCTCCCACAGGGAGAGACCTCGTATGGCAAGGTTTTCTGACACAGAATTTCTTTGTCAGGACGAGCAGAAAAATTCATGATTTAATTGGGGGAGCAATAGTAAAATTAAGTCAACACTATTCAGCTTGTGTGGATTCCTCATCTGAAAAATTTTCTTCAAAAATGACGTAGCTCCATTCAATTTTGTCACCGTCTGCCACAGTCTGCTGGCTGCATCCCAAATCAGAGAAACCACCGTTCAGATAGAAAGTCCAGCCGGATGTTTTTGTGCAGTCTGTTTCATAGAGATTGTTTATGGCTTTGATGTATTCGCTTCCGAAAGCGGCTGAATAGGATGAATCAAGATGTATCTTGTTTTCTCTGCATACTCTTTCAAGGATATCGAAAACGGATTCGCCTTCAGAGAAGCTGACTTTTTGTTCGGAAAAAATAATGCCGTCTTCAGGAAGCATTTTTGCCTTTTCAGCGTCAAGACCTGAATTTTCATCGAAAGCCGCAGAGCATTCTATTGAAAGTGTGCAGGAATACTGAGGTTCGGTGACTTCATTTTTTTCTGAACAGCCTGTATTGAATATGAAAACGGCTGAAAATAATAATGATGGTATTATTGATATTTTTTTCATTTTATATCCTCCGCAAGTTTATATGTAAATATTATATCACTTCGCCAATATTCTGTCAACGTCACAAAAGTTGACAGACGTGTTTTGTGCGGTATTTCCAAATGATGCTGCCGTATTTACCCAATTATGAAAATTTTGTTTCGATTTTTTTCGATATCGTTTGACAAATCAATAAAAAAGTATTATAATACAGTAGTCAATACCGCACAAAAGAGCAATGCTTGATTTGTACAGTATAACCATAATATAAATAAGGAGCAATAATGATGAATCCCGAAATATACGGCAAATATGAGATAATTGACGCTCATTCACATATCTTTCCTGAAAAAATAGCCGAAAACGCTACGGTCAATATAGGAAAATTCTATGATCTCCCGATGGATGGATGCGGCTTGAGCGAAAAATTGCTTGAAAGCGGCAGAAAAATCGGAACTAAACTTTATCTGGTCTGTTCAACGGCAACAAGTCCAAGACAGATTTCTGCTATAAACAGTTTTATTGGCAAAGAATGTGAAAAGCATTCGGAATTTTTCGGATTCGGTACAACTCATGCAGATTCCGCCGACCTTGAGGCTGATGTAAGGCAAATCAAGGAGCTTAATCTTCATGGTGTAAAACTTCATCCTGATTTTCAGGAGTTTAATGCTGATTCTCCGAAAGCATTCGGAATTTATGAGCTTATGGAAGCTGAAGACCTTCCTCTGCTTATCCATTGCGGCGACAACAGATATGATTTTTCAGCACCAAAAAGAATTGCTGCAATACATAGTAATTTCCCGAAGTTAAGAATAATTGCCGCACATCTCGGCGGTTATCAGCGTTGGGATGATGCAGAACAGTATCTTGCAGGGCTGGAGAATGTCTGCTTTGACGTAAGCAGTTCGCTTGCATTTATTTCTCCTGAAAAGGCAGCAGAAATGGTTCGTACATACGGAGTTGAGAACTGCTTTTTCGGCTCGGATTATCCAATGTGGAACCACGAGGACGAGCTTGAAAGATTCCTTGCACTTGGTTTCAGTGAAAAGGAAAACCGGATGATACTTGCAGATAATTTCAGAAGATTTCTTGGCATATAATGCATTAAAGCAGCACCGCACAAAGTCGTCTGATGACTTTGTGCGGTGTTGCCATTTTTTAAAAGGTAAAATTTGACTTTTAACGTATTATGTGATATAATAAATTCTGAATGTATTTTCTGGGAGGAAGTTGCATGAAAAAATCATTATCACTTTTTACAGCGGCATTTCTTGCAGTCTGTTCACTTACAGCCTGCGGAGAGAACAAAAATGCCGGAGGAAAAGAGGCTGTTCTTCAGGGAAGCGAAAATTATGAAGAAGCTCTTAAAGAATGTTTTAATGCTTCGTTTTCAACTAAAGGAGGAAAGATTTTTCTTTCCTATATGTATCCTGACATAGTTATCGACAAAATGAAAGAGGACGGTTCATACGATTCTTTTGTTATAAATTTCAACGAACAGCAGTCGAAAAGACCTGACCTCACTGATGGAGTCTTTGAATTTGAAAAAATTGATGAGTCTACCCCTATAAACGAAAAACAGGTTGATGCAGTTCAGGATTATTATCTTTCCCTTTGCCGTGACTACTTCCCTGAAATGAAAAAGGAAGATTTTCAGATAAATGAAGGCTATGAGGTAAGCTACAGCTATACAGAAAACGGAAGTAATCCGCAGAGTGATGCTGTTTTAGTGATAAATCTCGGAAGTGAAGGCTGGAAGGTAATAACAGGATGACGGCAGGGAGTGAGAAATGAAAAAAGATACAGGTTACAATACCAGACAAAAAGAAAATCTGCTCACTTATCTTATTGAAAATAAGGATAAACATACTAATGTTCAGGAGATAAGTGCCTATCTTTCAGCACAGGGAACTCCCGTGGGAGTTGCAACTATTTACCGTCAGCTTGACAGACTTGTTGAACAGGGTACTGTCAGGAAATATTCTTTCGACGGAAAAACCTGTGCCTGTTATCAGTTTATCGACGAAGAAAAAAACTGCCATGACCATTTTCACCTTAAATGTCTTGTTTGCGGAAAACTTATTCATCTGAACTGTGACCACCTTTCCGAAATAAGCAGTCATATCGCTGAACATCACGGATTTCTGATCGATTCCGCACAGACCGTTTTTTACGGAACCTGTTCCGATTGCAGAAAAGATATTAATTAGCAGTTTCCTGACATTTTATGCGAAATATATTCGGATAAAATTCTCATATTGCTTGACAATCATTAGTCTTTATGTTAAAATGTGTATTATAGTGAAAGACAAAATAAATTTGTCTTTCACTATAATTTTTTTATTA
>JAZQND010000160.1:0-3011 GCA_045627145.1 Ruminococcus sp.
ACGCATTCAACATAGTCCTTGGAATCGACCATGCCCATTACTGCATAGATTTTTTTGCGGCGTGTTGAGAGATACATCAGCATAAGCGAAAGCATTCCCACACCTGCGGGATTATGTCCGCCGTCAACGATAACAGGAGGCTCGCCGTCAATATACTGAACTCTTGCCTTAACTTGTGTGGTTTCGACTGCTTTGCCGATATTTTCATCAGATATATCAAAACCTTTTGACCGCAGGTAAACACAGGCTGTAACGGCGGTAACAGCGTTATAATACTGATGAAGTCCAGCCATTGCAGGTTTGTAGGTCACTCCGTTGTAAACAAGCGGTGAGAAAAGACCTCCGTCAGCCGCAGGAGTACAATCAGCCTTTTCAACAAATTCAGCACCTCTGCTTTTTGCAGTTTCAACAATTATCTTACGGACTGATTCTGTGTTATCTTCCGATAAAACCACAGCAGAGCCGCTTTTGATTATGCCTGCCTTCTGAACCGCTATTTTTTCAACGGTATCGCCAAGAACAGCGGTATGGTCAAGGGAAATAGAGGTTATAACTGATAAAAGCGGCGGAGGGATGACATTGGTTGAGTCAAGAAGTCCGCCGATACCGGTTTCAAGTACCACCACATCGCACTTTTCTCTTTCGTACCAAAGCATAGCGACAGCCATAGTTATTTCAAACTGCGAATATTCTCTTTCGCCCACACGCTCCCTGACAAATTCCGCCAGTTCACAAAGCGAACCTTCGTCTATCTCATTGTCATTTATACGAATTCTGTCGGTGTATCTCAGGACAAACGGAGAAGTAAACTTTCCTGTTTTATAGCCTGAAAGCTGTAGGGCATTGGCTATGTATTCAAGAGTTGAGCCTTTTCCGTTTGTGCCTGCAATATGCACGAATTTCAGGCGTTTTTCAGGATTTCCGATACGTTCCATAAGTTCAGAAGCACGGGAAAGGTCAGTTATTCTGCCGCCCGACTTGCTGTACGAGCCGATAAAATCCATACATTCTTTAAAGTTCATAATAATCAATATACTCCGTTCTGTTTTTCAGCCTTGGCAACAGCTTCTTCCAGTGTCATGCCGCTGAATTCCTGTGCAGAAAAAATACGTCCGTTTTTCTTATCGTCAACAAATGCTCCGACAAGTACGCCCGGCAAAGCACTTTCAGGTGAATTTGGTGCTTTAGGGCCGCCGAGGTCTGTTCTGCACCAGCCCGGATCTGTAAGGTTCATCATAACGTCTGTACCCTCATATTTAAGTCCGAGGTCTCTTGTTACCTTGTTGAGTGCAGCCTTAGCACCGGAATATCCTGCCTGTTCAGGTTCAAGGTCGATGCCGCTTGTGGTATTGACAATACGTCCGAAACCTCTCTCCTTCATACCCGGAAGGAAGTGGTAGCAAATCATCATAGGTGCGGTTGTATTTACCTTAAAGCTGATGTCATAATCGCTTGCAGGTGTTGTGAGGTATTCGGTTCTGTAGGCTATCTGCAAGCCTGCGTTATTAAGGATTATGTCAGGCTGTTTGCCTTTTTCGTCTATTTCACGGCACATTCTCTCAACCTGTTCCATATCTGAAAGTTCGGCTTCAACCGTGTAAGCCTCAACTCCAAGAGCCTTTACCTCAGCAAGAACTTTTTCACAGTGCTGTGCATTTCTGCTGTGGAGGATAAGATTGCTCCCCTGTTTTGCCATAAAAATAGCCGAAAGATAGCCGATTCCACGGCTTGCACCTGTTATGAGCGTCCATTTTCCTTTTACATTAACCATAATTTTTCCTTCTCTCAAATAATTTTTTCTGTTTTCTCAGAAATTTTTCTTAGTATTCATAGTCTATGCAGGCTCTTGTCTCTCTTACTGTGCCTATAAACTTGCCGAATTCAACGTGTGCAGGATGAACCTGATATGCGTTGAGGTCGTCAATGGTGTCGAAATCGCATAAAAGTGAAATTGTATAGTTGGACTGGTCAGCGTCCTTTGAATTGATGACCAGTTCGCCCTTTTTCATCTCTTTAACATTTGCGATAACATTGTCAAAACGCTTTTTTGCCTCAAGAGCGTTTTCATATTCTGTCTTTCCGTCGGTGTCTTTCAGTTTGAACATTACGATGTGCTTTATCATTTTACTCACCTTCATTCAATTCATAGATTCTGGATTTGTATGTTTTAGTTCCGTCAAAGCTTGTATATTCGCCGTCCTTGACATAGTGCAGACCGCATTTTTCGATTACTCTGCCTGAAGCTTCATTTTCAGCGGCGTGTTCGGCTGTGAAATGTTTTGCATTATGATTTCTGCGGACGTACTCCATCATGCGTAACGCTGCTTCCGTAGCATAACCGTTATTCCAGCAGTCGAAGCGGATATTATAGCCGAAAGACCAGCTTCCATCGTCGGTATGCAGTCTTATTGAGGACGAACCTATGAGCAGACCATCAGATTTCCTGACAATGCTCCATGTATACTCATTTTCAAGAGTTTCAAGCGAACCAAGCCATTCTTTTGCAGTATTCACATCAGGGTGAACAGAGTACAGCATATATTTTGCGACACGTTCATCACCAGTCCACGCAAAAACAGCTTCTGCATCATCAACAGTCAGCGGACGGAGAATAAGTCTCTCCGTTTCGAGTATCGGTATGGTGAAAATGCTCATAGTGTCCTCCTTTATAAATATAATTCAGCTATTTGTAGGGGACGCTGTCCTCAACGTCCCCAAAAACATTTTTTCTTTATTACTTTTTAAAAGCCTCGATAGACTGTTCTATCTTTGCCATTTTTTCTTCTGCCTTTGCAAGCTTTGCCTTTTCAGCTTCAATAAGCTGTGCAGGTGCTTTTGCGATAAAGCCTTGATTATTGAGCTTTCCGCTGAGGAAGTCTATATCCTTCTGAACCTTTTCCTTTTCCTTTTCAAGTCTTGCAATTTCCTTTTCCTTGTCAACAAGATCATCCATAGGAATGAAAATTCTTGCAGAATCGGTTACTGCATTTGCAGAGTCAGGAATGTCAAAC
>JAZQND010000161.1:0-5062 GCA_045627145.1 Ruminococcus sp.
ATACCTTCTTTGACAGACCGAGCAGGGGTGTTAAGAAAGACCTTGCAAAGCTTACCTCAAGAGCCTTCCTCGAAGGAAGGGAAGTAACTGACGGGGAACTCCGTTCTGCAGAATACAGGACGGGTTCTGACGGGAAAGAGAAGAAGAAGTCAGTCAAGGGTGACTGGGGATATGTATACAAAAAGGACGGTAAGTTCTACATCTCTATCAATTTTCAGATAAGGTTCAAATAAAGAAATACCTACCGGAGATTACCCTGATAGGTATTTTTCTTGTTTATATAAATAAGTTATTACTATATCATCGTCCTTCCTCCCTGTCTTCGTATTTATTAAGCCTGTCCACAGGTACTATATGCAAGTCCACGAGCCTGTCGTACATGACAGGTGTTTCTACCCTGAACCTTTTTGCAAGCTTTACTATGTCTATGGTTCCGTTCTCCTGCATTTCCTCAACAGCCTTCCTTACTTCCTTTTCAGGAAGAAGGAAACACATTGCAAAGTAGTTTGCCTCATCTTCAGTCATATTACACACCTGCTTTCTTACGGATGAGAATTCTTTTATATGGAACTACAAGGTATTTATCCGAATTAGATGCTTTACAATAAATAACAGAAGGCTTTTTATCATAACCAATAGTAAGACATTGATTACAGGCAATGTGCTCTTTTGTTGTTGTTCCATCTAAGTTATACCTAAGTAAATCAGTATATTTCTTTGTAGCTGTAAATAAATCAGGGGAAGAACCTAATGTGATTATTTCAAACTGGTCAGGATTATAGATGTCTAAAAAAGTTAGTGGTACACCCATAACGCCATTATAATCACAAGGAATATCTGTAACCTTGTCTACATTGATAGCATCATAATTATCATAAGTAGGATATTCTTCAGATGTATAACTTTTCCATAAAATCAATTTTTCGTGTCTTTTTGCAACATCTAAATTAGTATACCATCCAATATTTCCAAATTTTTTAATTTCTCCAGACGGAGTATTAAATTCTTTAATATTATTTACTCCAACCCAAACTTCATTATTCTTTAACAAAGGAAAAAATTCTTTGTATGCTATGGCATTCTTATTTCCTACTATAAGAAACTTCTTCTCATGTTCCATCAGAACCGCCACATACTCCCGGAATAAGGAGAAGGGCGGGTTGGTCACTACGATATCAGCTTCTTTTAAGAGCCCAATGCACTCTGCATTGCGGAAGTCACCATTACCTTCGAGCGGAATAATCCTTCCTTCGCTGATGTCGCCATCGTTACCGCCTTCATATTCCATCCTGTATGTGGAATCTGTCCTGTCGTAGTGCGTGGAAATAAGCTTTTTTAAGCCAAGCTCACTGAAATTAAGGTGGAAGTACCGCCAGAAGGCAGACCAAGCAGGGTCATCGCAGTTACAGAGTACCGTCTTTCCCTTAAAGTGGGGCTTATAGTGCATCATCTCCTTCGATATATCCGTGAGCTTCGTGTAGAACTCATCATTCTTCTGTTCCTTTGCCTTATGTAGATTAGCGTTAGCCATAAAAAATACCTGTCCTTTCCATATAAAAATGGTTAAAAACAGGTATCCTTATCTTATCTTATCTCGTCAATGGAGTCGTAGCAGTCGTTCTTATACTCATATGCCCTTACCCTTCCGATGAGGAGCTCCCTCTCGTCAGGCTTTAAGAGTTCTTCCCCATGCTCATAATACGGATAGTGATTATCGCCTATCCTCATATTCACGCAGGGTACGATTTCCCCGTCCTGATAGTCGAGGGAGAAGGTCACATCTCCGTCCTCCATTACCTTTCCGTAACAGGATACGGGTTTCGCATCGGCAGGTATCCTCTCAAAGAGTATCCGCTTCTGCTCATCGGTGAGCGTTAAAGAATACCCGGCAAGCTCATTTCTCCAGTAGAATTCGTTCAGACAGCCCATGCCCTCAAAGAAGAGGGAATTATCTGCCACCCTCTTATTGTAGTATCCTGATATCTTCTCCTTGAAGGCTTCATTGTTATATGAACGGTCATAGCATACGGAACCCGTTGATAAGCCCCTGTACCATTCATACACGATGGAAGCAGGCTCATCCTTAAAGTCCCTTTCGGATACCCTTTTCTCCGGTATGTCCTGTTCCCTTATGGAAGTGAGCGTGTCCTCAATCTCCTGAACGAACCGCCTGTCCATACGCAGGGTCTCGATAAGGCTATAGGCTATGCCCTCGCCCAAGAACGAGAGTGACGGGAACATATCCCTGTACTGATAGTCCTTATGTATATAGGGTGTCCTTGTGCCATCTGCAGATACCCATTCGAAGGTGCTCTCATAGAGATGATGCCCTTCCTTCCCAAAGATTACCACATCTGCCCTGTGAAGCTCCTGCGGTGTCCAGTCCCTTGACATACCTTCCTCCTTTTCTTATGAATCACGAAGTCAAACCATAATTCATAATTCTGAATTCTTAATTGGTTTTACATTGCCATTTCAAGCTCTTCATTCTCATAATCCATGTCGAATTTACCTATATTCATGGCATGCACGAGCCTTAAGGAATCCTCGTAGAGTTTTTCGGTATTCCTTGCAAAGGTCAGTGCGTTGACATAGAGCCTGTCATAATGGAAGAGCCCGAGCTCGAAACAGGTCTCATTTTCTGTCTGTCCCTGTTCGAAAAGCTCTTCCGCATTCCTCATTACTTCCCTTCTTGCTGAACGGTCAGTACGGAGCACATCGCAGATGTAGGGGAACATATAGTTCCTGTACTTTTCCACCATGTCGCTTATGCTTCCTTCAAAATCCCCATCCGTGATGATGCCATCCTCATAGAGGTTCCTGAACTTGTCCTCCATTTCCACCGATTCAGGCGTGAGGTCTTCGATGAAGCAGTCAAAGAGAAGGTCACGGTCATCGACATATCTGCTGATGTCGTTATCCGTGAAACCGAGCTCATCCTTTAAGATATTTACCGCCCTATGCCTCTCCTCCGGCGTTCTGCCCGCATGCCCTATGACATAGCCCGTAAGGTTCCGTAAGAGTGTTTCTGTGTCCGTATTTTTCATAAAATCTTCTGCATCCTTTCCTTAATCCGTATTTTCCCCTCATTTGTCGAGGTCGTAATCTTCGTTGCCGTAATCTTTGAGTATTCCGAGCTGTCCGGTGATACCCCTGACCGTATCAACGAGCATATCGAGCGTCCTGTTGAGCCTTTCCATGCTCTCATTGAGTGCAGGCACCGTTTCGGTGACGAATTCACGACCTTCTACGGTATCGAAAAAATCAGACATCGTTTTTGTCCTTTCTTATAGGGAAAACAAGATTCCCCAAGAAAAAATGGGATTTTTCCCATTCTTCTCCTAATAGATATGGTTAAATATAAGAAGTTGTGGAAAAAGCATGCAGAATGCCTCTTATTTATCTTTCGGCTTCCCTTTCATCCTTTATGAAACAGCCCGTCACATCCATACCCTTATCGGTATCGTATATGGAGATGATGTCATCCTCCGATACGGTCTTTATGTTGAACCTGTCGATATTGAAGTACCATACCGAGCTGTCCGCACCCTTGAAGAAGCTCCGTGCCGTGAATTCCTTCTCCCTGTCCACGCACCTGAACCTGTCGATTTCAGTCCTTTCCCTGCATCTTACCTTGAACATAGCCTTTACCTTTCCGGCTCCTCAATCTCCCTTTCCCCGTAGGGAAGGAGCCTGTTGTTATAGGGTTCGTATGTCCCGTCCTTCAGTGCCTCATAGGTCTTCCTGTTGTCGGGGTCTATCTTAAAGTCCCAGCCCTGATTACTGTCGCTTATGGAAGGATAGCAGTCCTCATACACAAGGGGCTTCGAAGCTATCTTTATGGGATAGGGGAGCGAACAGTTATCCTCGTTATAACAGGCTATGTCTATGCCTATCTCCCTTATGTCATCATCTTCCGTGAGCGTACCGTCAAGGAACGCCTTTGCCTTTTCCGGGAGCCCGTTTCCCATCCTTTCATAGATTTCCTTTAAGTAGTCCTTATTCCACTTCGCTACCTCTGCATACACATCGTAATGTCCCATGTGCCCGTAGCCGTCATAGCAGTGTTCAGTGATATAGGCTTTACCACCGTACATATCCCTGAACTTCTCCGGGATGAGAAGATATGTGTCCGTGGCATAATTATCTATCATAGGGTTCTTCCTGTTGCAGAATATCCATGAAAACTGTCCCATAATCTATCTCCTTTCTTCCTCATATTCGAGGTATGCGTCTTCCATTCTTTCCTTTTCCCTGTTTATCTGATAGTGCCGGTTCCCCTGACATCGTTCACAGTCACCGTGGTTACGGCAGGAGGGGTCAATGCTTTTCGGTTTCCTGTACTCCTGCCTGTGTTCCTTTCCCGATTTTATAGCCTTGTCGAGCATAACCTACTCCTTTATCAAATCATCCTGCTGACAGGGGGCTATAGTCCAGACAAAGCATCTGCCGTAATATATCTCCTCTGCTATCTTCTGCATGGGGATACTGCCGTCATTGATTATCGTGCAGTCTGCGATGTCCGATACCTTCTCAAAATCCTTTCTGTCAGAGATGAGCCTTCTCTCCCATTCAGTCCTGTCGAAGGAACCTCTTTTTTCTGCCCTTTCTGTCCTTATGCCCTCCGGACAGTCCAGATATATCACCGCACAGTCCTTTTCCCCGTAATGAGCCTTTAAGAGCCTTGCACCTTCGGGGTCTTTTATCGCAATATATTCCCTGTGCCTGTCAAGCTCCACTGCTTCCGTGCCGTACTTCCACAGGACGGGAACGCCGTCATGGAAGGCGTTGTATTCCCTTTTCTCTATCATTTCCCGCTTATCGAACTCTTCTTCGGAAAGGAAATGGTATTCCCTTCCTTCCATCTCGCCTTCACGCTTCGGGCGTGTGGTACAGGATACGAGCCTTGTATATCCGTATTCCTTTTCAAGGCAGTCCCTTAAGGTATCCTTCCCCGAAGCTGATTTACCGCATAATATCACGAGCATACGCTTCACCTTCCTTCGTCTACATCATCAAGGTCATCATATATCCCGCTAAGGGCATCCTCATCCAATGCAAA
>JAZQND010000162.1:0-2187 GCA_045627145.1 Ruminococcus sp.
AGTCGTCAGACGTGCTTTGTGCGGTGTTGCCTTAACAAGTATTTACGGTAAAGTTTAGTTGGAGGCGTAATATACAAGTAAAGGAAAATAAGTCTGGATTTTATTGAAGAAGTGAAAATATGGGTTGAAAAAGCAAGAGAAGCTGATTCGCTTGATTTTCGATCATGATATAAAGACTGCACTTAAAATGTTTGAAGAACGGTTTTATAGCGAACATCCTGAAAAAATGATAATGATTTTGATAAGTTCAAAATTTACGGATGATTTAAAAAAACGATATTATAAACGTGGATTGGAAATATTGTATACGCCGGAAATTTCTGAAAGACCAATTCCTACACTTAACGGATTTGGAGAAGAACCTTGTGCAAGAACACTTTTGTATTTTCTTGGAAAACGTCCATGCAGAAGTGCCAAAGACTTCATTCCCTATGCAGAGTCTGATCAGAATCCGGAAGAATGCTGTGCAGAAGCTGTCGAAACTATTCGTAAATGTCCTGATGCGAAACAATATTCACTCTAAATGTTATATCGCTCCCAAAACTAAACCTTGCCGTCAATACTTGTTAAGGTAACACTGCACAAAGATTGTGCGGCAGAAGTAAAGTAAGATTTTTCATCAAAGTGCATATAAACGACATAGCGATACTGATCTGTTGGTCAGCCACTCTGTCAGCAAAGCCGTCAGGCGTGCTTTGTGCAGTGTTGCTTTAGTAATTAATTGAGGAGAAAAGTATGAAAGGAATAATTCTTGCAGGCGGTTCCGGCACAAGGCTCTATCCGCTTACAATGGTAACGTCAAAACAACTTCTTCCTGTTTATGATAAACCAATGATATACTATCCGCTGTCAACTCTGATGCTGGCAGGAATAAAAGATATACTCATAATTTCAACACCGACTGACCTCCCGAACTTTGAAAGACTCCTCGGAGATGGTTCACAGTATGGTATAAATCTCAGCTACAAGGTTCAGCCATCACCCGACGGACTTGCTCAGGCATTTATTTTAGGAGAAGAATTTATTGGTGATGATGCCTGTGCTATGGTACTTGGAGATAATATTTTCTATGGTAATGGTTTCGGTGATTTACTTCGTGCATCTGTGGAAAATGCTGAAAAAAATGAAAGAGCAACAGTTTTCGGTTATTATGTTCCTGATCCTGAACGTTTCGGAGTAGTTGATTTTGATGAAAACGGAAAGGCACTTTCTATTGCAGAAAAGCCTGCACATCCCAAATCAAACTATGCTGTAACAGGACTTTACTTGTATCCAAAGGGAGTAAGTACAAAGGCAAATCAGGTTAAGCCGTCTGCAAGGGGAGAACTTGAAATAACAACTCTCAATGAAATGTATCTTGATGAAGAATTACTTGACGTTCAGCTTCTCGGCAGGGGGTATGCATGGCTTGATACAGGTACAGTGGACAGTTTGAATGAAGCTTCAGATTTTGTAAAAATGATTCAAAACAGACAAGGTATACAGATATCTGCTCTTGAAGAAATTGCTTACATAAATAAATGGATTACTAAGGAAAACTTACTTGAATCGGCTGATAAATATGGCAAATCGCCTTATGGAGTTCATTTAAAAGCAGTTGCAGAAGGTAAAGTGAAATATTAAGGAGAATTGATTATGACTATTATTGTAACAGGCGGAGCAGGGTTTATCGGCTCAAATTTCGTATTCTATATGCTGAATAAATATCCTGACTACAGAATCGTATGTCTCGATAAACTCACATATGCAGGCAATCTTTCAACTCTTGCTCCTGTAATGGATAACCCGAATTTCCGTTTCGTAAAGCTTGATATATGCGATCGTGAAGGCGTTTACAAGCTTTTTGAAGAAGAAAAGCCGGATATCGTTGTAAACTTTGCGGCTGAGTCACACGTTGACCGCTCTATTGAAAATCCTGAGATCTTCTTACAGACAAATATTCTTGGAACACAGGTTCTTATGGATGCCTGCCGCAAGTATGGCATTCAGCGTTATCACCAGGTATCTACAGACGAAGTTTACGGTGATCTTCCGCTTGACAGACCTGACCTTTTCTTTACTGAAACAACTCCTATCCATACAAGCAGCCCTTACAGCTCATCAAAGGCTGGTGCAGATCTTCTTGTAATGGCATACAACAGAACTTATGGACTTCCTGTAACAATTTCAAGATGCTCCAATAACTAC
>JAZQND010000163.1:0-4683 GCA_045627145.1 Ruminococcus sp.
GATAGAAAATGAGTGGCAGACCTCCAAAAAAACTATGGATGAGAATTGCCGTTTGTATCGTTGCATTTCTGATGCTTATCGGTATAGTTCTTCTTCCGTTAATGAGCTGAAAAAAACCGCACAGAGCCTGAAAAAATCGGCTTTGTGCGGTTTTATTTCAGAGATGTCCGTAATGGGCACCTCTAAAAACCCCTTCTGAGAAAAAGCATCTATGCACAGCATCTGCTGCGTCAAGCCCTCTCGTAGTGCGAAAGCACGCCTTCGATGGTTTTTCTTGCATCTACTGTACCTATCTGCTTTTTCTTACTCAAAACGGGTTTTCAGAGGTGCCCTAATGTCTTCACCTGTAAAGCTTTTCGGGAACAGTTTCAGCCATTTTTTTGTATGCCGCCTTACTTGGATGCAGATGGTCACCGCTGTCGAATCCCTCTGCAAATGCCGCAGGATTCTCATTGCAGTAAAGTGACATATCAAAGTCGATACAGCCTTCTGCCTCGGTATTTCGGCGTATCCACTCGTTCACGCCGTTTCGCAGGTCGTTGCGGAACTCCGCATAAGTCCTCCATCCTTCTATCGGCAGGAGCGTACCAAGCCAGACCTTCATGCCGAGTTTTTCGGCATAATTAAGATAATACCGTAAGCCGTCGGTCATTTCTTCCACAGTCGGGAGGTCACTCCACGGACGGAACGGGTTCACCTCAACTCCGACAGGGTGGATAATATCGTTGATACCATGCTGTATAATAACCTCGTCAGCTCCGGAAACATCCATTTCATGCGGAAAACGGTTAGTTCCCTTTAAGCCGTAGGAATCATAGGTAATGTTGTCATACTGTCTTAAAATTCTTGTACCGCTTGCGGCTTTTCGTATAAAAGTAGTCTTGCCGTTACCTTTTTCAAGATTCAGCATTATAAGGTAATCAGGCCAGTCCTGTGCAGTTATTGAATCGCCGTAGCAAATCACGCACCTGTTTTCTGCTGATGTAAGCACGTCAGCACCACAGAGAAAGTAGTAACAGTTAGTTTTCTTGGAATAATCCATAGGCAGTTCGGCAGATTGTGTATAGTCACCAACTGCAAAAAAACCGCCTGAAAGAGGTCCTGTTATTACAACTCCTGAACGAAGCTCTGTAAAATCGGCAAAATAAAGTGTAACCGCTATCACGTCACCACGCTTCACCTTAAAGTCTGCAATATCACTTACTGCGTTTTCCCCTTTTTCGATGGTAACCGAATCTTTTCCTGAAAAAGTCAGTTTGAGGATAGAATCTGACCTTACTTTATTTCCGCCGTCGGACATTGCCACAGAAGCGGCTGTTATCGTAACGGATTCATTTCCGCAGAAATTATCAAATGTAAACCTTATTGCTTCACCGTCAAGCTGCATGGTCATAGGGTATCGCAGAGAAAGGTTTTTACCGTAATTTTCGGGTTTTCTTTCGGTAATTGATACGGCATTTCCCCAGACTGAAACCCATTTTTTCTCGTTCATTTTCATATCTCCCTTTAATTTTTTTCTATTAAGGCAACACCGTCCAAAGTCGTCAGACGTGCTTTGTGCGGTGTTGCCTTAATAATACCATTTACCGCATGATTTGTCAAGCGTACAGCCTATGCCTTATAAACGGAAACGCCGAAGCCGCATACTGCGGGTGTTTATGAAGCAGCATCACTCCCCCACGGCTTGCCCGACGGATAAAATTCAGCCTGTAAAAGAAAAGCTGTCACCGTGTTTCGTCAGGGGGGAGGTTAAATAATGCATATTGGGCACCTCTAAAAACCCCTTCTGAGAAAAAGCAGCTATGCACAGCATCTGCTGCGTCAAGCCCTCTCGTAGTGCGAAAGCACGCCTTCGAGGACTTTCCTTGCACCTACTGTACCTATCTGCTTTTTTTTGCTCAAAACGGGTTTTTAGAGATGCCCTTAAAATATTTTTCGATATATGTTAATCAAGGCTCTATGCACAGTATAATCAAAAAATCAACGCACAATTATGTAAAAAAGCATGAAGTGAATTTGTGTTCTTTGTAAAAAAAGGGAAAAACATACATTATTTCTATTGTAATTTCAACACAAATATGATATAATGAATGCAAAACATTCATTAAGGCAACACCGCACAAAGATTGTGCGGCAGAAACGCAGTTAGATTTTTCGTCAGATTGTACAGAAATTTTGCAGGCATACTGTCGTATGGCAAAGAATTTCTGTGCAAGATGCCGGAAAAGATACAAGTTTATGACGTACAAAGTCGTCAGACGTGCTTTGTGCGGTGTTGCCTTAAAGCCCCTGCGGATACGAAGAACTGATTTTTTCTCCCTGCAATCGGGCGATTACGTCAAAAAATCGCTGATATTCTGACGTAATGAATGAAATACATATTCAGGAGCATAATTATGAAAAAATGGACTGTCAATGTTCCGGACAGAAAAATAATTAATCAACTGATACTGAATTGTCAGGTTTCTCCGCTTACAGCCGCTGCTCTTGTTTCAAAGGGCTACACTTCTCCTGAAGCTGTTAACGATAACTTCAATATCAGTCAGCTTTCCGATCCTTTCCTCCTGACCGACATGACTGCCGCCGCCAATACAATTAATTCCGCTATTGATAATGGCGAAAAAATCTGCGTTTACGGCGACTATGACTGTGACGGCATTATATCCACAGTAATTCTTTTCTCCTATCTTTTTGAAGCAGGTGCAGACGTTTGCTACTATATTCCTGAACGTTCTGAAGGATACGGTCTTAATAAAAACGCTGTCAGCAAGATTCATGACGACGGCGTAAGTCTTATCGTTACCGTTGATAACGGTATTTCCGCTGTTTCCGAAGCTGATTTTATCTATAGTCTTGGTATGCGTCTTGTTGTGACCGACCATCATCAGCAGGGAGAACAGCTTCCCCATGCCGAAGCAGTTGTTGATCCTCACCGTCACGACTGCAATTCTCCTTTCAAAAATCTCTGCGGTGCAGGAGTAGCACTTAAACTTACAGCAGCACTTGACGGCGGTGATTACACTTTTGCCATGGAACAGTTCGGTGACCTTGCCGCAATTGCTACAGTTGCGGATATTGTAAGCCTGACGGGTGAAAACCGCTTCCTCGTCAATGAGGGAATAAGACTTATCGAAAATTCCGACAGACCTGCAATTATTGCTCTTAAAAAGGTCTGTGGTCTTGATGAAAAGCCTATTGACTCATTTTCTATCGGATTCGGTCTGGCACCAAGAATAAATGCTTCGGGACGTTTTGGTTCTCCACGCATTGCCGCTGAACTATTTCTCTGTGAAAACACCGAAGATGCTCTCGATACTGCACAGGAACTTGACCGCCTTAACACACAGCGTAAATCTGCCGAAAATGACATACTAAGCGAAATTTACGCTATGATAGACAAACAGCCCGACCTGATTCGTCAGCGTGTTATATTTATCTGCGGAAAAAACTGGCACCACGGTGTTATCGGAATAGTAGCCTCCCGTCTTATGGAACAGTTCGGAAAGCCTTGCTTCATAGCTTCCGAAGCGGATGGCGAGATTCGTGGTTCTGCCCGTTCTTTCGGAGAATTTTCGGTTTTTGAATCGCTCACATACGCCTCTGATACTCTTGTGAAATTCGGCGGTCATCCGGGGGCAGGAGGATTCACTATTTCAGATGGTATGCAGGATAAATTCAATGAAAAACTTCAGGCATTTGCCCGTGAGAACTTCACTTCAATGCCTGTTTTAACTTTCTGTGCTGATTCTCCGGTAACAGCCGCTGAACTTACTCTTGAAAATGTCAGTGACCTAAGTAAACTTCAGCCTTTCGGAATGGACAACGAACAGCCGCTTTTTCTTATTGAAAATGCTGAAATACTGGAAATTCGTCCAATGGGAAACGGAAATCATACCCTTCTCCGGCTGAAAATCGGTTCGGAGGAACAAACAGCCAAAATGTTCCGTACAGCACCCGAAATGCTGCCTGTGGGCAGAGGTGATATATGCAAACTCATCGTAACCCTTGATATAAACGAATATCGTGGCAGCAAATCGGTGAATATAATAATCAGGGATATCCGTTCACAGCTTTTTGAACAGGAGTCCTTCTTCAATGCACAGCGTTCTTTTGAAGCTCTTACCCGTGGCGAAAAGCTTCCTAATATCAATTTCTACAGAAAAATGCTCCCCTCTCAGCAAGAGGCGGCTTCAATATACAAAGTTCTGACTGCAACAGGTTCTTCACCTGAAAAGCTTTTTATGAAACTTAATTTGCCAAACATCAATTTTGCTAAATTCTGCTGTACTATAGAAGCCTTCCGACAGCTTGGACTTGTTTCCGTTTCTTCGGCAGGTCAGACTGTTTCAAAGGTCAGCGTCAGCAAAAAAGCAAACCTGTTTTCAGCCCCTGTTCTCGCTTTTCTGAAACAAATCACAGGCTGAGCGTATATTTCAGGCAGCACCGCACTGTCTTTGTGTGATTTTGCCTTTACTTACCACGGCTTCCGCTTGCCGTAAACAGCGGTGACTGCCTTATGCAGTTAAGGAGTAAAGCTATGACAGATGATATGTTTGAATCGGCTCCTAATGAGGTTCAGCCCGAAAAAACAGAAGCTCCCGTTTCTGAACCGGTCGACTTTCTGAAGGATATCCCCGATTATGACGATAACTTCACAATTGATATACTTATGCAGAAGATTCT
>JAZQND010000164.1:0-9064 GCA_045627145.1 Ruminococcus sp.
ACAGTAGATGCAAGAAAAGCCATCGAAGGCGTGCTTTCGCACTACGAGAGGGCTTGACGCAGCAGATGCTGTGCATAGCTGCTTTTTCTCAGAAGGGGTTTTAGAGGTGCCCTTTTATCTTTTCCAATGCTTTGTGTCAAAGTATCCAAGCGTTTTAAACGAATCAATAACACTCTCAAGATAAGCATCGTTTACTAAAGGCCACGAAAAACCAAGTCGATAAAGAATATTCGTTGTAAATCCGTTATCTGTTTCAACTATATGCATATCTGAACGGTCATAGGCAGCAAGTCCGTTTAACAGACTGTTCAGTTCACTGTCACCAAGTGCCTTATGATATTCATTATAATATTCAGCATCTTCAGTTGGAACAATTTTTATTCCGCAGCTATTGCAGGCATCAATGAGCTTCATTTCATCAAATCCATATCGGCTGTCAGCATTGAATGCAGTAAACATATCATTTGTACCCGCAAGAGTAACAATAGCCTTTGCAGTGCAATCAACAGGCGAAAAATTCATGTGGTCAGTCATGTGACTTATCGGATACATCCCCATAGCCGCAAATCCACGGATTCCTGAAAGGAACATATTTGTATCAGCATTGATTTGAAATTCTCCGTCACTATATCGTCCCATAAGATTGCCGACACGAATCACCTTGCCACGGAGTCCCTTTCTGACTGCATCAAATACTTTTTGTTCGGCATGGTATTTTGACAAAACATACTTATTATCCATCGAATCCAGCATAAACAGGTCATTTTCATACATTCTCGGAGGATTTTCATATAAACCTACACGATAAACACCGCAGACCGAAACAGAAGATATCTGAATAAGTCGAATATCCCTTTTCTTACATACAGAAATTAAATTCTCAACTCCGCCTACGTTTACACGCTCAAGAATATCATCTGAAACAAAATGCTTGACACAAGCCACAGAGTTGATTACTGTATCAAACGTAACATCTGCAAGTATCTCATTTAAATTTTCATCAGTGATATCGGCATTTATAATAGAAATACGTTCATTTATCACATCATCAAACGTATCATCAAAATAATACATCAAAAGCATTTTCAGACGTTTCATGGCATCGGTAAAGCTGCCTTTTCTGATAAGACAGTAGATATGTCCTTCATTTCTGTCAATAAGCTCACGCAGAATGTGAATGCCGAGAAAGCCTGCCGCACCTGTAAGAAGCACATTTCCGATACTTTCACGCTTAACCTGATTTGCATATTTACAAGTATTATATTGAAGTGCCGGATTTCCTGTATAAGCTTCAGCAACAGCTTCATTTACAGAAGGGACGCTGTTACTATTGATTTCAATAAATTTTGCAAGACTTTCAGGGGTTGGGTGTGAGAAAATATCTCCATATTCAACCTTTATATTTTCAGACATAAGCTTCATTGTTACCTTTGAAGCTGAAAGCGAAGTACCGCCTAATTCAAAGAAATTGTCATCAGCAAAACATTCTTCAATAGAAAGAACCGATTTAAAAATCTCACAAATGCGTTCTTCCAATGATTTTTTAGGAATACGCTTTGAATTTTTTCGTTTACTGCTTTTAATTTCAGGCAGTCCGGATTTATCTATCTTTCCATTTGAAGTAAGCGGCATTTCGTCAAGCTGCATAATAGCCGCAGGAACCATGTAATAGGTAAGCTTTGATTTCAGATATTCAGTAAGAATATCCATATTTACCTGTTGTTCAGCGGTAAAGAAAGCAGCAAGATAGTCTTCTGAACCATTATTTCTTACTATTACCTTACTTTGCATGATTCCCTCAAATGAACGCATAACATTTTCAATCTCATCAAGCTCAACTCTGTAGCCACGAATTTTGACCTGATTATCAACTCTGCCCAAAAACTCTATTTCAGATTTTGAATTAATGCGTACAAGGTCACCGCTGTGATAAGCTGGAAGATCACGGAGAGTGAAAAATGAAGCCTTGTTTTTTTCAGGAAGCTTAATGTATCCTTT
Source organism: Ruminococcus sp. (assembly GCA_045627145.1). Classification (GTDB taxonomy): domain Bacteria; phylum Bacillota; class Clostridia; order Oscillospirales; family Ruminococcaceae; genus Ruminococcus. The sequence goes on from JAZQND010000164.1 coordinate 1,999, forward strand.
TCCAACGCAGTCACCGCAGATTATCATTTCTCCTTCAGCATAAGGCGGCAAAATACGGCAAAGGCTGTCAACCACATACATTTTAATGTTTCCGGTCGGCTTACCTATAGTAATGTTCTTATTATCAGTAAGATTTTTAACAGAACAGCACATCGTACATTCAGTCGGACCGTATCCGTTTATGATCTGTAATGACGGAGAGATTTTTTTAAGCGAATCGTAAAGTGGGGCAGGAAAAGCCTCCGCACCGACAATAACTGATTTCAATCCCATAATTGCAGGAACAAATTCAGGAAAAGAGAGCAGATTGGTAAGGAATGAAGGTGTACAAACAAGGAACTGCACCTTATTGGATGTCATTAATGTATATAGAAGCGTTGGATTATGGATTTCATTTTCTGATGCAATACAAAGAGTTTTTCCGGCACATACAGAACGGTACATTTCATCAATTGACATATCAAAACAAATTGAACTTATTGACAAAGCAGAACCTGTACAGTTATCATCAGTAAAATAATTAATATGGTCATAATGTGTTGCAATAAAGTTTGAGAAATTATGATGCGATATCATAACACCCTTAGGAGTACCTGTAGAACCCGAAGTATAAATACAATAGGCAATAGAATCAAGGGATATTTCGAGCTTATGATTAATGTCATTACCATCCCTGATAAGCTGTTCTACAGTAAGAATATCATACAGCTCATCAGTATGGAAAATGTCACTGTGTTCAGCAAGAACGGCTTCTGTTGTGATAACATACCTGCAATCAGCATTTTTCAGACAAAAATCAACTCTTTCAAAAGGATAGCTTGGCAGAAGCGGCAAAAATGCACCGCCTGATTTTAGAATACCAAATTCAGTTATCATAACTTCTTTTGTTCTGTCAAGAATAAGTCCAACAATTTCGTCACTCTTTACTCCAAGCTTTATAAGTGAATCTGCAAGACGATTTGCGGCTGAATCAAGTTCAGAAAACGACATCTTTTCACCATTTGCGATAACTGCACATTTATCAGGATTTTCAGCCGCCTGACGTTCTAAATACTGATGAACAGGGATTTCTTCAAATGGGAATTTGGTAGCATTCAAAGCACTGTATTGAGACCATGCAAAATCCGACATCATTGAAATATCTTTAACATAATCCTTGCAAATAAAGTCGGCAGCAGCAGACAAAACAGCATTAAGCAGATTTTCAATAAAGTTTTCAGAGAACCACTCCTGCTTAAACTCAGCATTCATTTCAAGTTTATTATTTTTAACATACACATTAATTGTAAGCGGAACCTTTGCTGTTTCAGCTTTAAAAGGTATTATTTCAGCTTCTTCACCGCATACAGTATCAAAATTAAATTCTTCACCCTGATAGATAAACAGAATATCTGATTTAACATTATATGTTCTTGATATCTCAGCAAATGAGAAAATATCATTTGCCATACTGTCAGCAAGCTGCTTCTGAATCTTTTTCAGATAATCACAGATTTTTTCATTATTATCAATACAAACAGAAACCGGAATGGTCTTAACAAGCATGGAAACGGTATCAGAAAGTCTTGAATCACTTCTGCCGCTGTACAGCGTTGTGTAGATAAATTCATTTTTAGCAATGAAACTGCCGAGAACAAACCCGAAAACTCCGTTAAAAAAGGAATTAAAAGTAATTTGTGTATTTTCACAGTATTCCTGAATATCTGAAAATTTAAGCGAACTATTAATTATTAAAGAACCTGTGCCGCACGAATCTTCAAACGCAGACTTTGACGGCATACAATCTGTATCGCAGCCTGAAAGGAGCTTATCATAATAATCCTTTGCCTTGCTGTATGCCTCACTGCTGCGTATTTTCTGTTCTTCAAGTGCAGCTTCAAAACCACTGAATGATTCGGTTTCAATCTTTTCGCCTAAATAAGCACGGCTTATACAGTTAAGAAGAATACGGGAAGATATACCGTCATTAATGATGTGACAAATATCAAGGAAAAGGTAACAGCCGTCGCTTGTAATGTAAACAGCGGCATAATAAAGCGGAGAACCCAATATTTTAAACGGTTTGACCATTTGTGAAGGTTCAGGAAGCTTACTGCAATAGATTATATCTGCAACAGGCTGCAAATCATCCATTCTCTTTGCACGGACATCACCGCTTTCATTGGTGAAAAGCTGAGTTTTGATATAGGGATGTGCGTCTATTGTGGATTTAACAGCTTCTGCAAGTCTGCTTGGCTTAATTTTTTTACTGAGTTTGAAAAGCATTGGCATATTATAAATAGTAGTATTAGGATTTGAAATACATTCCACAAAAATACCAAGCTGTGTCTGAGTAAGGGGATAATCAGTCTGCAAAGCAAATTCTTCTATATTACTATTATTGGCAGAAAGGAATTTTTCAAGAAGTTTTATTGTGCTGTTCTGTTTGATATCGGAAATTCTTACAGCTATGCCAAACTCTTTGGATATTACGGTATTAAGCTTTAATGCACCTATTGAAGTTAAACCGGCAGAATATATGTCAGTTGCAATTCCAAATTCACGGTGACCTACGCAGTCAGCAATAATATCAAACAATTTTTTCTGAACAGGAGTTTCAGGCGGTATGATACTATCGTTTTTTCTCTGCGGAACAGGCAATGCACGGCGGTTTACCTTCTGATTCTGAGTAAGAGGAATTGCATCTATCTGCATTATTACAGACGGAACCATATACGGAGGCTTTTCACTTCTAATAAAGTCACAAAGCTTTTCTTCTGATATTTCCTTATCAGAAACAATGTAAGCAACTGCATATTTTCCGCCTGACGGTGAATCAAATGCGGCAGCCGTTGCATCTTTTATATCAGGGAAACGCCTGATAACTTCTTCAATTTCGGTAAGTTCTATTCTGAATCCACGAATTTTTACCTGTGCATCACGTCTGCCTATAAACTGCATATTACCGTCAGGAAGCAGTCTGACTATGTCACCTGTATGGTAGCTTCTGCTGTAAGCTTTATCTTCAAGGAACGGATTATTGCCATATACTTCTTTTGTCTTTTCCGGCATATTCAGATATCCTTTTGTTACATGAGGTCCTGTTATCCAGAGTTCTCCAACAGCATAAGGCGGAAGAAGCCTTCCAAATTTGTCAACGACGTATATTTTCAAATTATCAACTGCTTTTCCTATCGGAATATCAGTATAGTATTTGTCAATTGTAAAACCGCTTGTAATGCATGAACCTTCTGTAGAACCGTAAAGATTATACATTTTAAAATCAGTCGGGATCTCAAGCGGAGTAAGTTTTTCACCGGCAGCAGAAAGGTGCTTCAAAGATGTAAGTCCGCCAAGAACAGCGAATTGACGACAAACCTGAGTGGTCAAAATACAATGTGTGATTTTATTTGCATTGAAGTATTCACGGAGAGAAAGCAGTTCAAGGCGTATTTCCTCCGGAATAATATGCAATGCCGCACCTGAAATTACAGTAGGGTACATTTCCATTGAACAAGCATCAAATCCATAGCTTGCATAACAGGCATTATTGGAATTTTCATCCAATTCAAAGTGAGTTCTGAAATATTCAGAAGAAACAAGAGCATTTGAATGTGTATACATTACCCCTTTTAGTCTGCCTGTTGAACCCGATGTATATAGTAGTATAAAGAGGTCATCAGGAGAGGGGAGAGGCAGTTTTGAATCTTTATCAGGCAAACTTTCAATTTGGTCTGTCATCATGCGTAAACCGCTGTATGAAGGAGCAATTATATCATTGAACTGCGGCATGGTTATAAGCATTGCAGCACCGGAATCAGCTATCATCAGATTAAGGCGTTCAGGAGGATATGATGGATCAAGCGGCATATATGCCCCTCCGGCTTTCAGAACACCCAATGCACAAATAAGCATAAATTCACAGCGTGGAACAAGTATTCCAACAACCTTATCTTTTTCTATGCCCTGACTGATAAGATAATGTGCCAGTCTGTCGGTAGTATTGTCAATTTCACGATATGTAAAATGTTTATCTTTATATACAAGACAAATATTATCCGGAGTTTTTTCAGCTTGCTTGCGAAAAAGTTCAATCACTGTACTGCCTTCATGCCAGTCACATTCATTTTTGTTAAGATCATCAAGCAGTTCTTTTGTTTTTTTATCAACAAGCTGAATTTCTCTGAAACTTTTTTTGCTTATCATCTCACGCACTACATTTAAATATAAATTTATAAAATACTCTGCAAAAGACTGCGTATACATATTTTTCAGGTATTGCAGCAAGATTTCATACTTATCATGATTTTTTAAAACAACAAAATGGATTGCAAAAGGGCTATCAAGAACCGGAACATAAACGACATCACAGTTATATTCGTTTAATGGAATGCTGCTGAATAAATCAGACTGAAATACAAAGGAAATGTCATTGTTTATATCGCATTCTACAGCAAGGTCACCAAATGAAATGCAGTCATGTTTAAGCGACTGATAGAAATTTCTCTGTGCTTCAACAAGAAATGATGATATTTCAGAAGTTTCGTCAAAATCAAAACCAACAGGAATGGTTTTTACAAACATACCCGTAGTAAGTTCAAGATTTTTCTTATATCGTCCGCTGCTTGCTATATTGAAAACAGATTCGGAAGTACCGTTAATTTTAGAGAGGGCATAAGCAAAAGCCGTCATAAACAAAGTATTTTCAGAAATTCCAACCTCACTGACGTATTTTTCTATTTCATCTCTGCTAAAAAAGCTGTCAGACACACATTGAATACTATCAGAACCTGCCATAACATCTCTTGTTATGCAGTCAGACTGTGGTTTTGAATCTGTTTCAATTCCGTCAAATTCTTTTTTGAAATACTCCAAAGCAGCTTTGTATTTCTCGGTTTCTTTTATATTCTGCTCACTTTCGCATATATCAAAAAGAGAAGTCTTTTCATTTTCGGGTTCTTTTCCAATATATGTCTCGATAATTTGATGGAATATAAGACTTATTGAACTTCCGTCAAAAATTACATGGTGTCCTTCAAAAAAAAGATAAGTACAGTCTTTGTAATGACAAATCTCAAAACGGTAAAGCGGATCATTTTCGAGATCAAAAGGCTGAACAAAATTTCTGATTTCATCATCAATATTTTCAATTTCTTTTTCTATAACATTTACATTGTTTTGAGATTCAATCATATACGGTTTATCATCAAATATCTTAACATTCACATTAAAAGACGGGTGAATGCTGATTACCTTGCTGATTGAATCTTTTAATTTCTGTATATCAATATCAGCAGGAAGTTTCAGATAAAAAGGAATATTATAAAATGTTGAATCAGGTTTTTCCATACACTCAAGAAATACTCCTGTTTGTGAAAGATTTAAAGGACATTTTATTTTTTTCATTATAATCGCTCCATTCTCCACAGAATAATATTGTTCCGCCAAATAAATATTAAATTGTTCTGCTTAAACTAATTATCAAGACTTAATCGCCGAAACAACATTATACATTATACTACATTTTCGGCATATTTTCAAGTAGTTTTGTTTGAATTAAACAACGAGCAGAATGTGTAAAAAATCCATCTGAACAAAATAGTTTTCATTGACAAAATATGCTCAAAGTAATATAATATTAAGGGCATCTCTAAAAACCCGTTTTGAGTAAGAAAAAACGGATAGATGCAGCAGATGCAAGGAAAGCCGTTAAAGGCGTACTTTCGCACTCCAAGAGGGATTGACGCAGCAGATGCTGTGCATAGCTGTTTTTTCTCAGAAGGTTTTTTTAGAGATGCCCATATTACAATTTTTATTAAATAGGAGAGATATAATGGATAAAGCTTCAACTAATTCTAAAAGAATGCCGTTTATTGATATTTCAAAAGGAATAGGGATTTACACTATTGTGCTGGTTCATTTTACAGTAAACACCTCACCCCTTAGACAAATTCTGATTTCCTTTTGTGTACCTTTTTTCTTTATAATATCGGGAATGCTTTTTTCACACAAAAGAGAACCAAAAGAATTTATCAAAAATATGATACAAAAGCTTGTTATACCATTGATTGCTTATGGAGTAATTGATGCCTTTATTACATTAATCAGAGAACTTATATTCTACCGAGATGATTTTACGTTATTAAAATTAATTAAAATCTTTGCAAAAGTTACATTTATAAGCGGCGGTGCTAATTTAAACGGACCTCTTTGGTATCTTCCAACACTTATATGGATTCAGCTTATAATGTACTTTCCTGCACGCTCAAAGAAAAAATGGCTGTCTGCACTTATTGGAGTAATGATGCTTATTGCAGGTTATTTCGTACATATAAAGTGGTTTTTCAGAGTTGGACAAGTTCCTGTTGCACTTGTTTTCTTCTGCATCGGAATGTATATTAAACCGTATATTATAAAGTTAAGTCAAAGCAAAGCGAAATTTGCAGTTCTTCCAATATCAGCTGTAATTTTTTTCATCACCTGTTACCTCAACGGCTTTGCAGAAATGGCAGCTTTGAATTACGGCAAAAACTATATATTGTATATTATAACCACACTTGCTGCAACATCAGCCATTCTTTCACTTTCAATGATTATTAAGAATAATAAAATGCTTGAATTTTTCGGAACAAATTCTCTTACTATAATGTGTACGCACTATCACCTTGTAAGATTTTTTATCCCATATATACTTAGGCTTATGGGTATTGAATATATTCTTACTAATTATGGTGTTGAAATACTATTTTCAATAGTCATCATGGCAGTTATGGTTCCTGTAATTATTTTTGTTAACAAAAAACTTCCTATTCTTACAGGAAACATTTAACTTAAACTATTACAAAATATAACATGAACAACCACTTTTCAATTAAATCAAGCAACGAAATAAGCGTTTGGCTTTTGAACTTTAATGATATTACAAATTATTCAGTCTGTGTATCGAAAAAAAGAAGAAATACTATAAATAAAGGGCACCTCTAAAAACCCGTTTTGAGTAAGAAAAAGCAGATAGGTACAGTAGATGCAAGAAAAGCCATCGAAGGCGTGCTTTCGCACTACGAGAGGGCTTGACGCAGCAGATGCT
>JAZQND010000165.1:0-3166 GCA_045627145.1 Ruminococcus sp.
CTGAGAAAAAGCAGCTATGCACAGCATCTGCTGCGTCAAGCCCTCTCGTAGTGCGAAAGCACGCCTTCGATGGCTTTTCTTGCATCTACTGTACCTATCTGCTTTTTCTTACTCAAAACGGGTTTTTAGAGGTGCCCTATAGAAAATTATTCAATACCGGCTTGTTGTTTAGCAGCGGTGAGGGTATTTTTCATAAGCATAGCGATAGTCATAGGGCCGACACCGCCTGGGACAGGAGTAATATAGGAAGCCTTCTTTTCGGCGGACTCAAACTCTACATCTCCGCAGAGCTTGCCGTTTTCGAGGCGGTTCATGCCGACGTCGATAACGACAGCACCTTCCTTGATCATATCACCTGTAACGAAGTTTGCTTTACCGATAGCAACGACCAGAATATCAGCACCGAGGCAGATTTCCTTGAGATTTTTGGTTTTAGAGTGACAAACTGTAACAGTACCGTTTTTCTGGAGAAGGAGCATAGCCTGTGGTTTGCCGACGATATTGCTTCTGCCGATAACCACGCACTGTTTGCCGGTTATATCTGTGCCTGTGCTTTCAATAAGACGCATAACGCCTGCTGGAGTACATGGAAGAAATGCATATTCTCCTATCATAATTTTGCCGACATTTACGGGGTGGAAAGCATCAACGTCCTTTTCAGGAGAGATAGTGTTGATAACAGCCTTTTCGTCGATATGTGACGGAAGCGGAAGCTGAACAAGTATACCGTTTACTCTGTCGTCACGATTGAGAACATTAACGAGGTCAAGAAGCTGTTCCTGAGTTGTATTTTCGTCGAGAGCGTATTCAAAAGACTGGAAGCCGACAGCTTCGCAAGCCTTTTTCTTGTTGTTGACGTAGACTCTTGATGCAGGGTTATTGCCTACGATAACGACTGCAAGACCAACTTTAAGTCCCTTTTCTTCTTTAAGTTTAGCTGCTTCTTCAGCAACCTCATTTTTTACTGCTGCGGAAACTGCTTTTCCGTCGATAATCTGTGCCATTTAGTTTTCCTCCTTATTATCATCGGCATTTTCGCCGTCTGAAACATTTTTATTATCAGCTTCTTCTGAAGCTGTTTCTTTATTATCATCGGCGTTTTTGCCGTCTGAAGCATTTTCATCATCAGCTTTTTCAGAAGCTGTTTTTTTATTTAGTTCTGCCAGTGCCTTTGCACGGAGTGTATCGAGGTCCTGACTGTAATCATCTGAAGGAGTATCCGAAGCCTGTTTATCTGAATCATCATCAGGCATTTCGTCGTCGCTGTCATCAAAGATATCGTTTTCGTCATCATCAATATCATTGATATTAACTTTTGCGTCCTCACCGGACATACCCATGCGTCGTCTGAGGCTTTCTTCAAGGAGCAGTCTTGATTCCTCTGTATGGGCATAAAGCTGACAGCTTTCGGGATCACGTCTGTATTTTGAGAACATAACTATCTGAACTATTATTGATGTAACGCATATAACAACTGAAAGAACCTGTGAAACTCTTGCATTGCCAAGCATAAGGCTGTCTGTGCGGAGTCCCTCAACAACGAAGCGTTCAGCACCGTACCATGCAAGGTACATAAGGAAAATCTGACCGTCATACTTTCTGCGTTTGGAGTAGAGAGAAAGGAGGACAAAGCCGAGGATACACCATAAAGACTCATAAAGGAAGCATGGATGAACAGGTTTGTTCCAAACAAGTGAAGCGTCACTGCTGTTCATAAGAAACTGCTGAATGCGTCCGCCTGTCATGCCGAGAAAGGAATCGGTGTTTGAGCCGAAGGCTTCCTGATTTACAAAATTTCCCCAGCGTCCGATACCCTGACCGATAAGAAAACCGAGAACTGTGATGTCAAGCATAGGGAGCATTTTGACCTTGCGTATCTTACATATAATAAGACCGACCAGCAATGCACCGATAATGCCGCCGTAAATTGCAAGACCGCCGTTTCGGGTATTGATAATGGATTTGAAGTCCCATTTATATTCGTCCCACTTCCATATAACGTAATAAAGTCTTGCACCGATAATACCGCCGATAACACCGCCTATGACAGCGTCAACGGCTCTGTCTGAATCAACGCCGAATCTACGCATTTTCGGGAAGCAGTAGAGCATGGCGAGAATCAGACCTGTGACTATGATAATTCCGTACCACTGTATAGGAAAACCTCCTATTGAGAAAGCGGTAGGATTTATACGGAAAGTCCATCCAAGCTTTGGGAAACAAATTTCATAAATATCTGATATTGTGTCAACTGTCATATTCAGTCAACCTTCCTTTCAATTACAGAAAGCACCAGTTTTTCACTGAGAAGCTCACTGCGAATAAATTCAAGCACATCACAGCTTGTTATATCTGAGAGAACATCAATATTGGCAAAGGGTGAAACGCCGTCAAAGTGTGAACAGAGCATGGCGTTTGAAACTGCTTCAACATTATTGAGTTCACGAATAAGAGAAGCATAAAGCGTTTTCTGAAATCTGCGGAAGTCATTTTCGGTAATACCGTTTTTGAGCATTCGCTGAATTTCAGAGATAACACAGTTTTTCACGATTTCGGGCTTTTCTGATTCGCCGCTTAAAATCAGTGTGAAATATCCGTCACCGGAGAAAACCTCATAGACAAAGGTTGAATTTATGATACCGTCTTTCAGAAGTTTCTGATACATATCAGACGACGGATCCGTAAGGAGTTCACCTGCAATAGCCGCAGCGGTACATTTTTTTATCTTTTCGATGCCTGAACAGGGAATGCATTTATATCCAAGATTGAAAACAGAAGCTCCCACAGGCTGTTTTTCGGAAAAGAACGGCTTAACGATAGTTTCAGGTTCATCCGGAAAAACGCATTCAAGTGCATTATTGCCGCATGGCATAAGCATTTCGTCGCAGACAGCAAGAACTTCGTCCGCACTGATATTTCCGGCAATTGAGAGAACCATGTTATTGAGATTATAGAAGGTGTTATAGCATTTGTAGAGAAGTTCGGCATTTATTTCGGCGATACTTTCAAGAGTACCTGCAATATCGGTCTTAACAGGGTGTTCGTGGTACATACATCTGAGCATATTGAAGAAAACACGCCAATCGGGGTTATCGTTGGTCATTTGTATCTCCTGACCGATTATCCCCATTTCCTTTTCGACATTTTCTTTGGTGAAGAATGGCTT
>JAZQND010000166.1:0-11385 GCA_045627145.1 Ruminococcus sp.
TGAATTTTGATATGGCAAACGGATTATACAGCGGCTTCACGATAGAAGAATGCAACGATTCAGAACGTGAGAATAATTTTCATTTATATTCTGATGAACAGGATATTGAATATAGGGCAACTCTAAAAACCCCTTCTGAGAAAAAGCAGCTATGCACAGCATCTGCTGGGTCAAGCCCTCTCGTAGTGCGAAAGCACGCCTTCGATGGCTTTTCTTGCATCTACTGTACCTATCTGCTTTTTCTTACTCAAAACGGGTTTTTAGAGGTGCCCTATAATTTGTATTGTGAAAAAATAAGAGCTGTTTTGGTGTGATCTACACAGGCGAAGTTTTCAACACACTCAATAACTATGTTGAAAACTTCGCCATTGCACTTTCGGTCATAAATATGATACAATAAATCATTGAATTTCGGGAGTATACACTATATAATATAATTACACGATAATCTATCCAAAGGAGTGTAAAGAATGTTAATAAAACTATCCGAAAATTCAAAGCGGATTTATGCGGCATTTACAGCATTTGTCATCGTATTTACTGTTTTGCTTGCATTTCCGAATATCAGGGTATATGCGGCAGGCACTGACCTTTACGTTGGTTATTCAGGAAGGAACAACAACTTCTCAACGGTTCAGGATGCTGTCAACAAAGCCGCAAGCCTCAACCCGACAAGTGAGGAACAGCGTGTTACTATCCACATTGCCCCGGGTACTTACAGACAACAGGTAATTGTGCAGACACCGTACATAACCTTTGTCAACGACGAACCGTCAAAGGGTGATGCTGTGCTTACATGGTATTACGGCATAGGCTATAAATACTACAGTGCAAATTCAAAAGGATACTATGATGCAAATTCCGCAAAGTCGAAATCAGCCAAGAATGTGGCTAATTATCGTTGGGGAGCAACAGTCCAGCTCTGGAACAAGGCAACGAATTTCAGGGCAGAGAATATCGTTTTTGAAAATTCATTTAACCGTTACATGACCAATGAAGAAATAGCAGACGGCGTTGAGTGTACAAACGAAACTCTCACTGTAGGACGTAACTCTTTCACCGATGTTCAGGCAAAATCGCAGACTGAAAGAGCTGCCGCACTTTCTGCTGATGCAGGATACTGTGAGTTTCTCAACTGCACATTCCTCAGCAGTCAGGACACATTATATGCAGGTGCATCTCCGCAGTACTACAAAAACTGCGTGATAGAAGGTCAGACCGACTATATTTTCGGTGACTGTGCCGCAGTATTTGACAGCTGTGAACTTCGCTGGAAGGGCTACAGCAGCGGTTCACTCGGAGGCTACATAACTGCTGAAAGAGATGAATCAAACGACGATACAGGCTATCTTTTCAGCAACTGTAAGGTAACGGCAAACAAATCGCTGACGGTTTCAACAGGATATCTCGGCAGACCGTGGAGAGAGTCTGCAAAGGTAATGTTTGTAAATACAACTCTTGAAAACGGAAACATGATAACTCCTGAAGGCTGGACATCTATGAGTGGCGTACAGCCCGAAACTGTGGCAGGATTCAAGGAGTTCGGCACAAAGCTTGCAAACGGTCAGTACGTTGACCTTTCAAGGAGAAAGGGACATATCCTTTCAGAAAGTGATGCAAACGGCATAAAGCTTGAAAATTACATGAAAAACTGGACACCTTCATATCTTTATTCGTCGTCTTCTCCGCAGCAGCCTGAACAGGGCGGAAATGAAAGCAATCCGACGGTAAGCGATGCAATAAAGACCTGCGGAGGCTGGTATGAGGAAGCATTTGTTGAATGGGACAGCAGTAAAATAGGAAACAATGTCAAGGTCAGCTATGCACAGTCAGGCAGTTCTGATTTTTCTGCTGTTGATTCAGAACTTATCAGAGGTTCAAGAGCAGACATAACAGGACTTAAAGGAAATACCGAATATACGGTAAAAATTGAAGGTTCATCGGCTTCGGCAGTATGTCAGGTAAAGACAATGGCTTACGACAGAAGCGGCTATGCACATTTCAATACAAGTTCGGGAGTTGGTGCTTACAATAACGACGGTACATTAAAATCCGGAGTTCAGGTAATATATGTAACTAATTCCAACAAGGATACCATAACCTACGGCGGCAAAACAGGTCTTTACAATATCTTCTACAGTGCAAAGCCGAGCAATGTGGTATTCAGATTAATAGGAACTGTCGGAGTACCTTCGGGAGCAAAAGCAAACGACGGTCAGCAGAACGACGGTTCAAATATGCTCTATTTGCAGAACGCTGAAAACGTTACTATCGAAGGTATCGGCTATGACACAAATCTTGACAAATGGGGATTTGAAATGAAACGCTGCAAAAGCTGTGAGGTTCGCAACCTCTGGCTTGGAAAATATCCTGATGACGGAATTTCCATGACAGGTTCGGACGATAACAGGTCTGCACATATCTGGATTCATAACAATACTCTTGAATCGGGATACAATCAGTTTGCAGGAAACGGAATAGTAGATGATGATAAGGCTGACGGTGACGGTTCAACCGATATCAAGTGGTCTGAATACATCACAATTTCGTATAACTGCTATGTAAACTGCCATAAGACTTCGCTTGTTGGCGGCGGTACAAATCATTTTCAGGACTGGATAACCTATCACCATAACTGGTTCAACGGTACAGAATCACGAAATCCGAGAGCAAGAAATGCTCATATTCACAGCTATAACAATTATTTTACCAATAACAAGCAGTACGGTATAGGTGCTTCGTATAATTCAAAAATTTTCTCCGAGGCAAACTATTTTGCAAAGACAAATCTTCCGCTTGATGCTGAAAATATAGGAAGTGACGCATATTCGGGTACTATAAAGTCTTACGGGGATAAATTTGTAAATTGCAGTATGGGAAGCGGTCTTGCCTACCAGACTGTTTCGGGCAGAAATGACAAGGCATACATCAATAACCTGAAATCGGGCGGAGATGCATACGATAACTTTGATACAGACAGTTCAAAGATATACAGTTCATACAGCGTTCAGTCCGCAGACGCAGCAAAGGCAGAGGTAATGGCTTATGCAGGAAGGATGCAGAACAAGGCGTACAATGCAGGTTCAGTTTCGGAAGGCGGCGGAGAGCCGGTTATTGATGAACCTGTTTCAGGCGGAATAAGCAGTAAACTGATAAGCAGTCTTGTGGTAAAGGATTACACAAATGCTTCAAACTGGTCAATTTCAGAAAATGCTAAGGTATACGACAAGGCATTTGGTGACCGTGATTTTGCCATAACTTCCCTTCCTTCACTTCTTGAGGGGACTGAACACATTATAACAGCCTGTGATTCAAAGAATACAGACGCAGACCTTGCAGAAATCACGGTAAATTCGGACGTTACGGTTTATACTGCAATAGACAGCAGAGTATCAAATATACCTTCATGGCTTGGTTCATACGCATTTACAGGCGAAACACTTGTAATTACAGACAGCTCTGCCGAAAGGATATTCAATATCTACAGCCGAGAAGTCAAAGCCGGTGAAACCGTTATACTTGGCACAAACGGTCAAAGTTCGGGAGTTATGCAGTATACGGCATTTGTTAAGGAAAAGCCTGTGGTTACAACAACAACAACTACTACAACTACAGAAACCACAACAACTCTCACCACAACAGTGACAACAACAAATACTACAGCAGAAAAATCGGCAGGAGATGCAAACTGTGACGGTGAAATAAATATGTCTGATGTAGTATTGATAATGCAGTCAATTGCAAATCCAAGCAAATACGGAGTAACGGGAAGTGACGCAACACACATCACACAACAGGGCTTACTTAACGGTGACGTTAAGGACAATAATGGTCTGACGAATCTTGACGCACTTGAAATACAGAAATATCTTCTCAAACTTGTAACAGAATTAAAATAAAACAAGTGACCTGATTGTTAAAAATTACATCAGGTCACTTGTTTTTTTGACCTTTTTCTTGACAAATTCAATATAGTGTGATAGAATAAAGCTGTATTCATAATATAGATGGAGGTATTGGATATGAAATGTAAATTTTGCGGGCATGATGTACCTTTAGGTTCAAGGTACTGCGAAGAATGTGGGGCTACAATTGAAGAAGAAAACGATTCATCAGTAAGTCTTTCAAAAGATGAAGGCATGATGGATATAAGTTCACCAAATGCAGGTTATAGTAACAATGCATTCTCTCAGGGCGGACAGCAGTACGACGGAAACCAGCAGTATGGCGGACAGCAGTACGGAAATCAGCAGTACGGCGGAAATCAACAGTACGGCGGACAGCAGTACGGAAACCAGCAGTACGGCGGAAATCAGCAATATGGCGGACAGCAGTACGGAAACCAGCAGTATGGCGGAAATCAGCAATATGGCGGACAGTTCGCAGGCCCGCAGGGTTATGTTGAACAGCAGTACATCGGTTATACAGGAATGCAGGGCGGATATAATGAAACCGACGGCAGTCCAAAATATGTAGGATTTATTGAATCAATAAAGCTGTTTTTCAAGAATTACGCAAATTTCAGCGGACGTTCAACACGTTCTGAATTTTGGTTTGCTAATCTTGCAATGTCAATTTTTATTACAATATTTGTTATATTTATAAGTATTTTAGCAGCAGGCGTGTATACAACAGGAAATCATTTTTATAATAGTTATATCGATACTGTCTCTGAAGAAGCAATAAAAGCAATAATAGTGCCGCTTTTGATATTTATGTTAATAATGCTTGCTCTTTTGATTCCTTCTCTTTCATTGTGTGTCAGAAGACTGCATGATACAGGAAGAAGCGGATGGTCTTTATTATTGTCGCTTATTCCTTATGTTGGCTCAATTATTGTTCTGGTATTTTATTGTATGCCGAGTGACCCTGCAAATCAGTATGGTCCTGCACCAAATCCTAACAGAAGGTAAAAATACGACTTTTGACTAAACATATACATACAAAAACTATACACCGTCTGCTGCGGAATTTTCCGAACAGACGGTGTATAGTTTTTTATGCAGTATAGCCGTACCTGATATGTACGGAAATAAAATCAGAGGTCAAGCTTTGCTTTAAGTTTTTCAAAGAAACTCTGACGTTTAGCATAGTTTTTTTCTGAAAGTGAATTTTCAAATTCTTTCAGAAGTTCTTTCTGCTTTTTGGAGAGGTTCTTTGGTACTTCAACGTAAATTTTAACATACTGGTCGCCTCTTTCAAGACGCTGCAAACGCTGTACGCCCTTGCCTTTAAGACGGAAAACAGTACCTGTTTCTGTGCCTTCGCTGATAGTATATTTAACATTGCCGTCGATAGTCGGAACAACAATTTCAGCACCAAGAACAGCGTCCATATAGGTAACAGGGATATCACAGTGGATATCAAATTCGTCACGTTTGAAGATAGGGTGTGATTTAACGTGAACAGAAAGCAGAATATCACCGCTTGGGCCGCCGTTTATACCGCAGTCGCCCTGACCGCTTAAACGGATAGTTTGTCTGTCGTCTATACCTGCGGGGATGTCAACTGAAACTGTTTTCTGAACTCTTACTCTGCCGACACCCTTACATTTTGAACAAGGATTCTTGATTATCTTGCCCTTGCCGTAGCAGTGAGGACATGGTTTGGAAGAAGAAATTGCACCGAAAGGAGTTCTCTGGGTTGTTTTGACAGTACCTCTGCCCTGACAGTCGGGACAGATTTCGGAAGAAGTACCCGAATCAGCACCTGAACCGTTGCATATATCGCAGACACACATACGGCTTACTTTAAGTTCGTGTTGTTTCTTGCCGTGGCAGGCTTCCATAAATGTGAGGGTAACGTCTGCATGAACGTCAGAGCCACGTTTAGGAGCATTGGCAGAAGAACGCTTAGAAGTTCCGCCGAAGCCGAAACCGCCGAAGATACTGCCGAGGATATCGTCCATATCAGCAAAGCCGCCGAAGCCGTCCATACCGCCCATACCGCCGCCGCCATAGCTTGAGTCGACGCCTGCATGACCGAACTGGTCGTATCTTGCACGTTTCTGAGGATCTGAGAGAACCTCGTTAGCCTCATTTATTTCCTGAAACTTTTCAACATAAGAAGGATCATCAGGGTGAAGGTCGGGGTGATTTTCTCTTGCTTTCTTTCTGAAAGCTTTTTTTATTTCGTCCTCAGTAGCACCTTTTTGCAGTCCGAGAACCTCATAGTAGTCTCTTTTTTCAGCCATATCTATTCTCCGTTCATATTAATCCGCAATTCGTAATACGCAGTATACGGATTACGAATCAATCAAATAAAGCACCTACAGGGCGGAGAGAGAATCCGCCCTGAGAAACGCTGTATAATTCTTAAACCTCAGTGAAGTCTGCGTCAACAACTCCGTCGTCATTTGAACCGCCGTTGTCAGCAGCAGCACCGGCAGCCTTAGCGAACTGTGAAGGATCAAATCCCTCAGCAGCACCGCCGCCGTTTGGATTAGCCTGTTGATATATCTTAGCAGAGAGGTCATAGAAAGCCTTCTGGAGTTCTTCTTTAAGTCTCTTTATTTCGTCGCCGTTGTCAGCTTCGATAGCAGACTTGAGTGAAGCACACTTGCTTTCGATATTTGACTTTTCGTCAGCAGAAACCTTGTCACCGAAATCAGCAAGAGCCTTTTCACACTGGAATACGAGGTTTTCGGCTTCGTTCTTGGTATCAACAGCTTCACGACGCTTCTTATCCTCTGCGGCAAACTGTTCAGCTTCCTTTACAGCCTTGTCGATATCGTCCTTGGACATATTTGTTGAAGAAGTGATAGTGATATTCTGTTCCTTGCCTGTACCGAGGTCTTTAGCAGAAACATGAACGATACCGTTCTGGTCGATATCGAAAGTAACTTCGATCTGTGGGATACCTCTTGGAGCAGGAGCGATACCGTCGAGACGGAAAGTACCGAGCTGCTTGTTATCTCTTGCGAACTCACGCTCACCCTGAAGAACGTTGATATCAACAGCAGGCTGATTGTCAGCGTAAGTAGAGAATACCTGAGATTTCTTTGCAGGGATAGTAGTATTTCTTTCAATCATTCTTGTGCATACGCCGCCTGCGGTTTCGATACCGAGAGAAAGCGGAGTAACATCGAGAAGGAGAAGACCGTTCTTAACGTCGCCGCCGAGAACGCCGCCCTGATATGCAGCACCGAGAGCAACACATTCGTCAGGGTTGATGCCCTTGAAAGGATCTTTGCCGATAAGCTTCTTAACAGCGTCCTGAACAGCAGGGATTCTTGAAGAACCGCCGACCATAAGAACCTTGTTGATCTCAGAAATAGCAAGACCGCTGTCGCTGAGAGCCTGTCTTACAGGGCCCATAGTAGCCTCAACGAGGTCAGCAGTAAGTTCATTGAACTTAGCCTGAGTAAGAGTGAGGTCGAGGTGCTTAGGAGTACCTGTAGCATCAACAGTGATGAAAGGAATATTGATATTTGAAGTTGTTGTTGAAGAAAGCTCTATCTTAGCCTTTTCAGCAGCATCCTTGAGTCGCTGGGCAGCCATTTTGTCTGCTGTGAGGTCGATACCTTCAGTCTTCTTGAATTCGTCAACGATCCAGTTGATTATACGCTGGTCGAAATCGTCACCGCCGAGACGGTTGTTTCCTGCGGTAGCGAGAACCTGCTGAACGTCCTCACCCATTTCGATGATGGAAACATCGAATGTACCGCCGCCGAGGTCATAAACCATAACTACCTGTTCTTCTTCCTTGTCAATGCCGTAAGAAAGAGCAGCAGCAGTAGGCTCGTTGATAATACGCTTAACAGTAAGACCTGCGATCTGACCTGCGTCCTTAGTAGCCTGTCTCTGAGCGTCAGTGAAGTATGCAGGAACAGTGATAACAGCTTCTGAAACAGTTTCGCCGAGGTAAGCTTCAGCGTCAGCCTTGAGCTTCTGGAGAATCATAGCTGAGATTTCCTGTGGTGTATACTTTTTATCGTCAATAGCAACCTTATAATCAGAACCCATGTGTCTCTTGATAGAAGCAACAGTTCTGTCGTGGTTTGTGATAGCCTGTCTTTTAGCGACCTGACCTACAAGACGCTCGCCGTTGTTAGTGAAAGCAACGACAGAAGGAGTTGTTCTTGCACCTTCGTTGTTAGGGATAACGACAGCATTGCCGCCTTCCATAACTGCAACGCATGAGTTAGTTGTACCAAGGTCGATACCAATAATTTTTCCCATAATAATTACCTCCAAATTAAATATATAAATAGGTTTGTTTATTTGCAGAGATCAAACGGCAACAGCGACCATTGCAGGTCTGATGAGCTTGTCACCGAGCATATAGCCTTTCTGGTAGACTGCACAGACATAATTGCTTGCATAGTCGGTACCGTCAAGCTGCTGTATGGCATTATGAACATTAGGATCAAATTCTTTTCCAAGAGATTCAATTTCCTTAACATTCATTTTATTCATAAAGTCCTGAAGCTGTCCCCAGATAAGCTGCATACCGTTTTTGAAGTTTTCGTCGCTGCATTCGGCTTCGAGGGAACGTTCAAAGCTGTCTATAACATTGAGAAGCTTTTCAATGCACTGAACCGAAGCATTCTGATAAGTTTCGGTTTTTTCCTTGGCAGTGCGTTTACGGTAGTTATCGTATTCAGCAAAGAGTCTGATATACTTATCATTGGCTTCATTGAGTGAATCTTCAAGTTCCGCTATTTTAGCGGCTGTATCGTTATATTCGCTGGCAGCGTCGTATTCATCGAGGATTTCTTCATCGAGTTCGTCGTCATCATCATCGAAATCGTCTTCGATGATATCCTCATCAAGTTCGTCATCGGGCTTGATAATATTTTCCATCGGTGTTGCTCCTTTCGTCATGTATCAATATCTTGTGATAAATCTTCATCGTCGCCCGACATAAGAGAAGAAATTTTCTGTGTCAGGTAATCAACGTAAGGGATTATCTTTTTATAATCAACTCTCATGGGGCCTATGACTCCGAGAGAACCGACTTCTTTTCCGCCTTTGCGGTATTTTGAAACTATGAGGCTTGAATTGCCTATAGCGAAGGTATCATTTTCCTGTCCGAACTTGACCTGAATGCCGTTGAAGGTATCTTCAAGGAGTTCGGAAAGACCGTTTTTATGTTCAATAAATCTTACAACTTCCATTTTGTCGAGTTCATCGCAGGAGAGGAGTTTGTCGCTTCCGCTGAGGGTAAGTTCCTGTTGTCTGAGGTCTTCTGAAAGTTCGCAGATACCTTTGACCAGCGGTGAAAGTGAAACCATATAGGCACTGACTGCTGCGACCATTTTATCGAACATTTCTTCTGAAAGCTCCTCAACGGAAACGCCGCTGAGGTTTTCTTCTATATAATGAGTAAAGAAATCGAGTTGTTCGTGGTTGAGGTCAAATTCAAGGCGGCAGGCTTTATTTTTAATGCTGCCGTTGGAGGTTATCAGGAGGATAACGTAAAGACGCTTGCCTGTCGGGATAACCTCTACCTTGGAGATAACGGAAAAACGTGGAACGGAATTAGTTACCACAGCGGCACACTGAGTAATTTCGGTGAGGGCGGCTGCGGCGTTCTGGACGAGGAGTTCTTCGGGGGTATCCTTACCGCCCAGCATGGAGTCAATACGGATTTTTTCCTCATCTGATAGAGAAGGCAGAGTCATAAGTTCGTCGATATAAAGTCTGTAGCCTTTAAAGGTAGGGACACGGCCGGCGGAGGTGTGGGGCTGTTCGAGGTAGCCGGGCTGTTCCAG
This sequence comes from Ruminococcus sp., assembly GCA_045627145.1. Lineage (GTDB taxonomy): Bacteria > Bacillota > Clostridia > Oscillospirales > Ruminococcaceae > Ruminococcus. The sequence continues at coordinate 9,716 of JAZQND010000166.1, forward strand.
AGCAGCCATATCGTTACGGATAGTAGCGGCGGAGACTTTAATATTTTCAAGTTTTGAGATCACTTTAGAGCCGACAGGTTCGCCTGTTCTGACATATTCATCTACAACAGCGGCGAGAATTTTAAGTTTTCTGTCGTCCATGACCTCACGACCTTTCGTATTGTTTAGCACTCTCTATCTTTGTGTGCTAAGTATAATTTATCACTATTATGTGATTTTGTCAAGCGTTTTATACATTTTCGGCTTTTTGAACTAATTTCAACAAACAATACCACTTTTTTAAAGTGAAATTTTTATTTGGTTTAATACTGATCGTGCAATGAAAGAGAAAAATAAAGGACAGTATAAACTGCCCTTTAATTATGATTATTCAGCATTTTCTTCTGATTCGGTAGTTTCTTCTTCGGATTTATCTTCGGAATCATTTTCGGTTTTTTCGTCGGATTCGGCATTATCGGACTTATCTTTTTCCTTTGAGTCGGAAGGTTCGCTGCCTTCAGTGATATATTCGTCGCCGTTTTTATAGAGTGTGACGATAAAACCGTCGATATTATTGCCTGAGATATCGTATTTTTTGCCTGCCGGAACAGGAATTTCGGCTGTATCGGCATTAGTATCAGCGGCAACGTAATAAATTTCGTAGTTTTTACCGTCGTCGTCAGTTACGGAGAGTATAGCACCGCCGTAGGTATACTGACGGAGAATTTCGATATATTCTTCCATGCAGAGGTTATTTTTGGTCATATACCAAGCATGAGGGATACCGACATAACGGAAGTGCCAGGGTTCTGTCTGGATTTTGGTAATATCCGTTTTATCTTCCTTGTAACGTTCGATAAAGCCGTATTTATAGCTGTTTTCGTTTATCCATGCATAGTCTCCCGTACCCTGATAGTCGTTTGAAACGGACTCACTGAAATCGAAGGCATAGCCTGTTTCGTGTTCGCTGAAACCGGGCTTTGCAACTCTTGTGGAATTTTCGTCGCCTGTTGAAGCGAGGTCATCTTCATAGAGTTCTTTTTGGAATTCTTTGGTTCTGTAGGAGCCGTAAATAATGAGAGTATCGTTATCAAATTTTTTATAGAAATCCTCGATCATTTTAGCCATAGGTTCGTAAGCTTTGCGGACTATAGTATAATCGTATGAAACGGCAGTGAAGAAATTTCTTTCTGTGCGTTCATTCATTTCCATGATTCCAACGAGGTCTTCGTTGCCGCTGTGGTATTCGTGGTCTTCGTTGACGAGGATAAGGTCGCCCTTGAAGATATCGTCGGTTTTAACTGAAATGTTCTCGAAAACAGTTTTGGTGGGATCAGCCTTATCAGCTTCGAGTTTAGCGTTTTCGAGTTCTGTATTGTCAATGAAAGTTGAAGCACCGACAATGGCAGAACGCTCAACAACGCCTTTGGTAATGTAACCGCAGGCAGCGATGACTGCGGCACTGAGGACGAGATCTATGAAAGTTCTGGTTCTTCTGTAGCTTTTAGCTTTGCTTACATTTTTAGCCATATCAAACACTCCTGACCGCCGTAAACAAACGGCATAAAATCAACGTATAATGAATATAGGGCACCTCTAAAAACCCGTTTTGAGTAAGAAAAAGCAGATAGGTACAGTAGATGCAAGAAAAGCCATCGAAGGCGTGCTTTCGCACTACGAGAGGGCTTGAC
>JAZQND010000167.1:0-12822 GCA_045627145.1 Ruminococcus sp.
ATCGAAGGCGTGCTTTCGCACTACGAGAGGGCTTGACGCAGCAGATGCTGTGCATAGATGCTTTTTGTCAGAAGGGGGTTTTTAGAGGTGCCCTTAAGGCAGCACCGTACAATCTTTGTGCGGTGTTGCCTTGATTTTTAAGTTCGTCTTTTGGCAGTGTTTAATTGTTGGAGCAATAAAGCACGGTGGAGAGTCGGAACTATCTGACTTGGTGGAATTTTTCCTTGTTTTTCGGCTTCTTTTACAGCTCCGCAGAGAAATTCCGCATCATGTTTGCGGAGAAGTTCATCATTTTCCTGATTTTCAATCACACGGCATGAAGGTGAGACTTTCCATGTATTCAGCATATAGTCCAGAATTTTTGATGTGTCGCAGTTTCCAAGAAGTATCAGTTCGGTGAACCCCGTTACTATTGGTTTTCCGGCTTTTATTTCGGCTTCCTTGACTGCTGAGGAAATGTCGGGACCTTCTGCGGAAACCGGTCTGTCATCAGAAAAAAATACAAATGTGAGCCGTTTTTCTGTTTCACCGTCAATATAGACCGCCCTGAGATAGCATTTATCATGAACAAGACCTGTTGAATTACAGCCTGTCATGCAGAGAGCTGCAGTCAGCAGCATAAATATCAGTTTTTTCATTTGTTTTTCCTCCGTATCAGCATTATCAGCGGAACTGCAAATTCTGCCGCTGTGGTCAGTATAACTCCCCATACGCTGTAAACCGGAATTTTGTAAAGTGCAAATGCGGCTGATATTGTAAGGAGTATTACCGCTGTACTTCGCCATTTTCTGAATTTCGGGACAATTTCTCCGAGGAGGTATGAAGCCGTCATTACCTCTGCTGTGACCGAAAAAACGGCGAATACTGCGAAAAGTATCATGAAAACCGAGTCTATCCGCTGTGAGGTAAATGGCTGTGAAAGCTGAACTGCCATTATTACGGGAAAATCGGTTATCTGCATTATTCCTCCGGTAACAAGCAGAGCAGTCAGCATAAGTGCGGCAGAGAGGACGAAACGGCAGGAAAAATAGAGCTTTGCACCTTTTTTACAGCTTTCGTTTACAAGCGGTGCAAGAACTGCTCCTGTACCAATTCCGCCGCTTACTGCAAAACATTTATAAATGCCTTCGATAAAAGTACCGCTGCTGAGTGAAGCTGAAATATTGCCGAAATTACTGCTTTTTACTGCACTAACAAAGTCTGTCAGCAGAAATATCACTCCGAAGCCTGCCGCAATTACTGCTGAACGTGAGGCGGCTTTCATGCCTGTTGACGAAATATATAGACAGACAAGTGAAATCATTCCTGTTATGAGGAGTCTGCCTTTAAGACCGCCTGAGGTTTCGTATGGGACAAAAATGGTATCACCTGCGTTCCATATTCTGTTCAGAAGAAATCCGCCCCAGAATATAAGGTATGCAAAATAGAATATTTCCGCCCATTTTTCGGTTTTGCCGCCGCTGTCAGCGAATTTTACCAACGGAAAAGCAAGAAAAGCCTGTGCGGATATGCCTGTCAGAAATCCGGCAAACGACCACAGCGATATTCCGCCTTCAAAGCAGAAAAGCATAAATATATCGCTTATTACAAGAAGTGCCGCAAGCTGATTTTTAGTTATGCTTTTCATTGTATTCCTCCACGGTAAAGCCACGGTTCTGCATTTTCCGAATACCCATCTTGAAAAAAGTGTCAGCCATTCCCGATTTTTTAAACGGCGAAAGAGGTGCGGTAAACGGAAATCCGTAATTTTCGGTTGAGCAGATATTAGCAAGTACAGCACAGAAAAGCATACTTATTCCGAAAAGTCCGAATGCACCGCCTGCAAGCAGAAAGCTGAAACGAAGAATGGTTATCTGCGGATTTAGTTCGGGAATAGCAAGTCCGCCAAGAACTGCAAGAGCAGTCATGGTAAGCAGAGGAGTGCTTACAAGTCCTGAACTAACCGCAGAATCACCGATGATAAGTCCGCTTATTATACTGACAGCCCCGCCCGAAGGCTTGGGAAGGCGGACACCTGCCTCACGGATAATTTCGTACATAAGCAGAACGAAAAGTGCCTCCGAGAGAATTGAAAGGGGAGCTTCCTTTTCTGAATCAACCAGAAGCATGAGGAGTGTGCTGTTAAGCAGTTCGGGATGATACATAACAATAGCCGTGTAGACTGCCGGAAGTAGTATCGAAATCATAAATGCTCCGTATTTCAGCCACCTGATAAAGACGGTATACAGCGGTTTCTGGGCGTAATCATCAAGAGTCTGGAAACTTTCACAGAAAAGCTTGGGAATGACAACAGCATAAGGAATGCCGTCTATCAGTATTGCAACTCTGCCTTCTATAAGTTTGGAGCAAAGCACATCAGGTCTTTCCGTAGTGCCTGTTGAAGCGAAAATCTCAAATTTACTGTTTTCGACGAAAGGTCTGACATAGCCGGTGGTGAGGACAGCTTCGGTTTTGATTTTGTCAAGAGATTTCCTGATATCAGTCATAAGTTTTTTTGGCACACGGTCTTTCATATAGCAAAGGCACATATTTGTTTTGCTTTTTTCGCCCTTGACTACTATTTCCATGACCAGAAGCGGAGTTTTCAGCCGTCTGCGAATCTGTGACATATTAACAGGCAGGGTTTCGGTGAATCCCTCATTTGCTCCCATAATATTGCCTTCGGAGGAAGGTTCCTGAACGCTTCTTGAAGCAAATCCCTGAACGCCGAAAGCCAGTCCGCGGTTCATTCCTTCGGCAATAAGGACAGCAAATCCCGAATTAAGCAGGCGGAAAAGCTCCGCATAATCGTTGACTTTTGGTCTGTCGCTGGACAAAAGAAGCTGTTCATTGATATAGTGAAAAAGTTCATCAGCATTTTTTTTATCGGGTATGGAGGTTATTGGTTCAAAAATAAGTTCGGTTATAGTTGAGGCGGAAACCATGCCGTCACAGCAAAGGAGGGCACAATGTATGCCGCCCGTTACGAATTCATTTATCAGAACATCGGATGAACCTCCTGAAATCCTCTTTATTTCGCTGATATTTTCTTTCAGGGAAGTGAAAAGCGGTTTATTCATGTTCATAATATCACCTCGGAGATAGTATATCCTGAAAAAACAAAAAGATTCCAAAGAAAAGAGCAATTCTTTGGAATCTTTTTGTGATTAAGGGCACCTCTAAAAACACGTTTTGAGTAAGAAAAAGCAGATAGGTACAGTAGATGCAAGAAAAGCCATCGAAGGCGTGCTTTCGCACTACGAGAGGGCTTGACGCAGCAGATGCTGTGTATAGCTGCTTTTTCTCAGAAGTGGTTTTTAGAGGTGCCCTTAAATTAGTTTTCTGTAACAAAATCCCTGTCAAGCGTTACTGAAACGCAGTAATTCGGGTATTTCTCCTGAATTTCGGTACATATTGCAGTGTAAACAGACTGTGCATCAGGTGCGGCAAAATCAATTATAACATCAAAATGAAGCATTCGGGTTTCTTCATCAAGAAAGAATCCGTGAAGCTGCAAAACGTAGTCATGCGACATTACAGTTCGCCGTATATCGCCGTATATTGCGGATTTACCTTCATTTCCGCTGCTTGCCGAATAGACGCTTATACCAGCAAGAATAACTTTGTGTTCAGACAAAACTTTTTCTGCGATTTTCCTTTCAAGCTTATCAAGAGCATTTACGGTCATGGTTTCCGGAACTTCAATATGAACTGAACCTATCAGCATTTCAGGGCCGTAGTTATGGAGAACGAGGTCATAAGCCCCCTGAACGTCCTTGAAAGACTCAACGGTTTTCTTAACGTTATTTGCAAAAACGGTATCTACTCTCTGACCAATTATTGCGGAAAAGCTCTCTTTCAGCATATCAAAACCTGATTTTATGATAATCAGTGATATAACAGCACCGAGCCACGGCTCAAGGCTTAAACCTGTAGTAATGTAGATAATTGCGGCAACAAGCGTTGAAAATGAGATTATTGAATCCATAAGTGCATCTGTACCTGAAGCCTGCAATACAGAAGAATTTACCGATTTACTGACTTTTCGGTAGTAAAGTCCAAGAAAAATTTTTACTGCAACGGCGGCGGCTACCAAAATTAGTGAAATTGCTGAATAATCCGGAGTCATAGGTGTGATTATCTTTTTTACGGATTCTGTAATTGAGGCAATTCCTGCGTAAAGAATCAGAAATGCTACCAGAACCGTACTGATATATTCAATTCTTCCGTGCCCGTAGGGGTGTTCCTTATCGGGAAGCTTTCCGGCGAGTTTAGTTCCGATAATGGTTATAAGTGAAGACATAACATCACTAAGATTGTTTACAGCGTCCAGAATTATGGCTATAGATGAGGAAAAAAATCCGATTGCCGCCTTGAAAGAAGCAAGAACGACGTTTGCAGCAATACCTATAATACTTGTTTTGATAATGATTTTATCTCTGCTCACATAAACACCTCCAAATGCAACTTTTTATCATGATAACATATATAACAGCAAAAGTAAATATAGTTTTGTAAGTATGATATAACAAATGGTACAGAATTACCATTGATTATGAAAAGAATATGTGCTATAATGATATAAAATACTGTTTACGGAGTTGCTGTTATGAAAAAGCGTTTTCTTATACCAATTATTATATGCATACTTATGCTTATTGTGAACATTATCGCAAGAAACAGTCAGTCGTTTTCTGACTTTTATGTTCAAAATATTTTTCCTTTCATTTCTGATGTGTTTTCAAGAATAAGCGGACTTGTAAAGTTCTCGGTTGGCGAAATACTGATAATTCTGGGAATAATTGCTGTTGCTGTGGGATTTCCGCTGTTTTTGATACTAATGCTGGTCAAAAAGGGTTCACGCAAGAAAGTAGCAGGCATTTTCGGCTGTGCTTACCTTTGGATATTTACATACATCTTTACAACTGAAACAATGAACTGCTTTATCATGTATCACTGCACGACCTTTTCAGAGCGATATTTCGGCAATGGTTCGGAACGCTCCGAGGAACAGCTTACCGAACTTTATGCTATGCTTGCTGAAAAATCAAATCAGCTTGCAATGGAAGTTCCACGAGATGAAGAAAACCGATTTATCGTAACCTGTGATTACCTTAGTGAAGCAAAATCAGCAATGGCAAAAACTGCACAGAAATATGAACAGCTTTCCGGTTATTATCCAAATGCCAAACCTATACAATTCTCCTATTTTATGAGCCAATCCAATCTTCTTGGAGTGTATTTCCCGTTTTCTATGGAGTCGAATTTCAATAAAGATGTGATAAATTCCAATCTTCCGTCAACGATTTGTCACGAATATTCGCACCTTAAAGGTATTATTCAGGAGGACGAGGCAAACTTTATTTCATTTATTGCGACAACGGAATGTGAAGATCCGCAGTTTCAGTATTCGGGATATCTCAACGCACTGGAATATGTGCATAATGAGGTTTATGAACAGCAGATTGAATCTGCGTATTACATAACAGATTTGATTTCTGACGAGGTAAAGAGCGATTGGTTCAGGTTTTTGCCCGATAATTACTGGGAGGAAAACGAGGACAAGGAAATTATATCAACTGAAACAGTTGAAACTGCCGCTTCTGCCGCAATTGATACAAACATTAAACTTAACGGACGTGAGGACGGCGAAAAAGCCTATTCTATGGTAGTTAATCTTCTTCTTGACTACTATTGCTCCACCAACTAAATCCTGAATTTTTCTGCTTGTCCTGAAGAAGAAATTCTGCGTCAGAAAACCTTGAAATATGTCAGCATTCCTGCGTTTTTCTTCCTTGACTTTCACCTTCATTACTTCGCATAAAATATTCAAGATTTAATTGGCGGAGCTATATTTCCCTCAAAAATAAGATTACCGCACAAAGCATTGAAATGTGCTTTGTGCGGTTTTGCTTTAAAGTGAATCAGCGATATCAAGGACAAGCCGTTCGGTTTTTTTCCAGCCAAGACAGGGATCCGTAATTGACTTTCCGTAGATGTTTTCGCCTATTTTCTGCGAACCGTCCTCAATATAGCTTTCTATCATAAGTCCCTTGACAAGACGGCGGATATCTTCACTGTGACGTATGCTGTGGAGAACCTCTTTGGCAATTCTTATCTGTTCAAGGTACTGTTTGCCTGAATTTGAGTGGTTTGTATCAACTATCACTGCCGGATTCTTCAGGTCTTTTTCGGCATAGGTTTTGGCAAGACGGCAGATATCCTCATAGTGGTAGTTGGGGAATGTCTGACCACGGTCATTGACATAGCCACGGAGTACCGCATGGGCATAAGGATTTCCGTCGCTCCGAACTTCACAGCCACGGTATATGAAAGCGTGGGAGTGCTGTGCGGCAGTAATTGAGTTCATCATTACCGATATATCGCCGCCTGTTGGGTTTTTCATGCCTACAGGTATGGTAACGCCGCTTGAAACAAGGCGGTGATGCTGATTTTCGACAGACCTTGCCCCAACTGCGATATATCCAAGCAAATCGTCAAGATAGGTGTAGTTTTCGGGATAGAGCATTTCGTCTGCCGCTGTGAAGCCTGTTTCACGCAGAGAACGGATATGAAGATTTCTTACAGCTATGACACCGCTTTTTAAATCGGGCATTTCAGTAGGGTTTGGCTGGTGGAGCATCCCTTTATAGCCTTCACCCGTTGTTCTGGGTTTGCCTGTATAAATTCTCGGTATCATGAGTATTTTGTCGTTTACTCTTTCCTGAAGTTCACGAAGCCTTGTCACATAGTCAATAACACTGTCCTCATTGTCAGCCGAACAAGGGCCTATTATCAGGATAAATTTATCTGAAATACCGCTGAAAACATCTGCGATTTTTTTGTCACGTTCTGATTTCATATTTATCAGTTCATGGGAAAGCGGGTACATTTCTTTTAGTTTATCGGGGTGCGGCAATTCACGGATAATATTCAGTGACATGGTAAATCTTCCTTTCTTCCTTGTGTTTGATTGTCAGTTCTTCACATAAAATATTCAAAACTTAATTGGTGGAGCAATAGAACAATAGTAAGGTTATTTTTTGTCTGACAGAAAATCAGTTCCGAATCTGAGTGCGAGCTGGTCACAGAGGACGAGTGCGGCAACGCTGTCTATGACAACTCTTGCTCTGTGGATAATTGCGGGATCGTGTCTGCCTTTTATAGTGAGGGTAGTATTTTCAAGTGTACGCATATCAATGGTATCCTGTTCCCTGAAAATTGAAGGAGTCGGTTTGACAGCCGTGCGGAAAATTATGGGCATTCCGTTTGTTATGCCTCCTGTTATGCCGCCGTTGTGGTTGGTTTCGGTAACAACTTTGCCGTTTTCGCAGCGGTAGCAGTCGTTAGCCTGACTTCCCCTCATATCGGCAAGTGCAAAGCCGTCGCCAAATTCCACGCCCTTGACCGCCGGAATGCTGAACAGAATATGTGAAAGAACGCTTTCAATCGTATCGAACCACGGCTCACCGACACCTGACGGAAAACCGTAAACTGCGGTTTCGAGTCTTCCGCCTACACTGTCACCGTCATTTCGTGCGGCTTTGATCTCGGCTGTCATGCGTTCTTCAACACTGTCATCAAGCACGGCAAACTGAGCATTTTCAAGTTTTTTAATATCTTCCGGGATATTACAGAAATTTCTGTCCGAAACACCTGCACAGGTCAGAATATGAGTTCCGATAATGATACCTTTTGATTTGAGGGCAGAAAGAGCAACTGCTCCCGAAGCAACAAGACCTGCGGTTATGCGTCCTGAGAAATGACCGCCGCCACGGAAATCCTGAAAGCCGTGATACTTTATTTCGGAAGGAAAATCAGCGTGTCCGGGACGTGCTTTATATGCAAGTTCACCGTAGTCCTTGCTGTGTGTGTCCTGATTATCTATCATGAAGGTTATGGGAGTACCGGTTGTTCTGCCGTTGAAAACTCCGCTTACTATTTTAACCTTGTCGGCTTCGTGACGTGGAGTTGAGATAGCTCCGACCGACTTTCTGAGCGACATCTGATGTGCGATAAATTCTTCGTCAACCTCTATGCCCGGAGCAATGCCGTCAAGAACTGCACCTATTGAACAGCCGTGGCTTTCTCCGAAAATTGTAACTGAAACACTTGAACCGAATGTGTTTTTCAAATCAGCAACATCTCCTTAAAATTATTGCCTTCATTATATCACCAACTTGTTATTATGTCAAGCGGAGACATACGCAGGCAATCAAGGACAGCACCGTACAAAGTTGGTAGATGTGCTTTGTGCGGTGTTGTCTTAAATCTTTTGCCGATAAAGAAATAAAGAATTTACTGCTGTAAGATTTATTATATAATGTATGTTACTTTATACAAATAAGAAAGAATTTTTTTTACTTGTAAGATAGTTGAAAAAAACGGAATATGGTGTTATAATATAAATATATTGTCTGCACGAAAATCCGTAATATTCGTGCGGAGTGTCGGGGAGGTCTTTTTATGCAGATAGTTACACCAAAACAAATGAGCATTATTGAAGAACGTTCAGAACAGCTTGGAGTAAGCAAAAAACAGCTTATGGAAAATGCCGGAAAAGCACTTGCGGGACTTATTGATGATTATTGCCGAAAAGAATCCACTGCACCTCCTGAAGATATGTCTGTAGTAATTCTCGCAGGAAAGGGAAATAATGGCGGAGACGGTTATGCTGCGGCTAACATTCTTGTTTACAGAGGCTATAAGATAACCATTATCAACGTTGGAGGTCAGCCTGAATCTGACCTTGCAAAAGAGATGTTTCTCCGCTTGCCAAGAGAACATATCAGATTCATAGATGGCTGCCGCAGCAAAAATGTTGAAGCTGCTATTGAAGCGGCTGAGCTGAGTTATATGAGTTCTTCCGACAACGATGATATTTCAGAACTTGAAAAAAAACAAAACCGAAATCCTCTTGAAAATATTTTGCTTAACGAAAGAAAACGTATGCAGAAGGTGAAAAAAGCTATAGTCGGAGCTGATGTTCTTGTGGACTGCGTTTACGGAACAGGCTTTCACGGTCAGCTTGATAAAAATATCGCATCTGTATTTACCATCGGAACAGGTGCATACCGCATTTCTGCTGATGTTCCAAGCGGCGGAAACTGCGTTACGGGTACTGTTTCACAGGGAATCTTCAAAGCCGATGAAACTATTGTTTTCGGCTACATTAAAACAGGTATTTCCCAGTTTCCGCTGAAAAAATACTGCGGCAGAGTGACAATTGCCGATATAGGTATTCCGTCAGAAGCAATTGGTTCAATCAGGGACGAAAGACAGTATTTCAGAATTGAAAGAAACCATCTTGCCGCATTTCCTTCAAAACGTGAACGTGATTCACACAAAGGCAATTTCGGAACTGTTCTCGTTATTGCAGGTAGTTCGTCAATGAGGGGAGCAGCTTCCTTTGCAGCTCTCGGTGCATTAAGAACAGGTGCGGGACTGGTTCGTGTGGCTTCAGTTGAAAAGTGTATCAATTCCGTTTCGATTCTCGTTCCGGAGGCTACATATATTGAAATGGACTGTGATGATTATGGTTTTATGCTGTATGAACCCAACCGTGAGGCGATTCTTAAAGCGATGACAGAGGCTGATGCCATATTGATAGGCTGTGGAATCGGTGTATCACAGGATACCGTTGAACTGACAAAATTCGTCACGGCAAATGCAAAATGTCCCGTTATTATTGATGCGGACGGAATAAACTGCATAGCAAACGACATAGATATATTAACAAAGAAAAAGACAGATGTTGTTATCACTCCACACGGCGGCGAAATGGCAAGACTGCTTGGCTGTGAAACCAAATTTATCGCTGAAAACCGTATAATTGCCGCTGAAAAATATGCTGAAAAGTATGGAATAACCGTTGTTCTCAAGGGTGCGGGAACTGTTGTGGCAAACAATATTTTCACTGCGGTCAACCATACGGGAAATCCCGGAATGAGCTGCGGCGGAAGCGGTGATGTGCTTGCAGGCATAATTGCCTCGATAATAGCACAGGGCGGCGATGTCTTTGATAATGTTTGTGCAGGCGTATACATACATGGTCTTGCAGGTGATGCGGCTGCCGCAAAACTCGGCATGGAGGCTATGCTGCCGAGAGATATTATTGATAATCTGTCTGATTCTTTCAGAATTTTAAAGGAAAAGAAAGCTTCTATGAACTGCTTCGATAACTGATGCTTCATTGAATGCAACATAACGGATGTTTACAGGTCTTTGAGGTCATACCGTACAGCCTTTGTGCAGTATTGTCCTAAAATAAATGTCAGGAGAAGATACTATGAAAAGACTTATTGCATTCGTTATGCTCGGATTTAGCACAGTGTGTCTTGCAGCGTGTTCTGTAATGGCAAAAAACGGCGGCGTTTCCAGAAAAAATTCTCTGGACAGTGCATTTGAATCCACCATTAATATTTCGCTTGACAGGCTTGAAGCAGAGGGAACAGTCAAGCGGTTTGGTGACGGATTGTGGAGCGTGGAGTTTGATTCTCCGAATACTTTAAGCGGCATTCGTCTTGAATTTGGTGATGATGAGGTAAAAGCCTCATATAAAGGACTTGAATTTTCTGTTCCGCAGTCAACTGTACCAGTCAAGGCTATGATGCTCAATCTTATCCATGCCGTTGACGAAAATGCAAAGTATGATGAGCTGACAGGCGAGGAGAAAAACGGAAAATTTATCGTAAGCGGAAGTCTTGAGGGCGGTGACTATGTTCTTACACTCAATTCAGAGGGGCTTCCTGAATGTTTTGAAATGGCTAACAATAAGCTGAAAATGGACTTTCTTGAACTGAAAGGCATAAGCGAAGGTCTGCCGCAGGAAAATACAACCGAATGTGAATCAGCTTCGTCCGCCGAACAGACCGAGGACGTTTTCGTAGAAGCTGATTTTGAAGCCGAAAACGATTTTTCCGAAACACTTGCTGAAATTATACCCTGATTAATGGTTGACAAATCAAGGTTTGTATGCTATAATACTTCTGTAAAGGCAATGAAGATGAGGAGTATGCACAGGTTTGATTATTCTTCCATTTAAGGCGGCTGATATGCTGCTTTAAGAAAAGAGCCAGAGAGCTGTCGGTTGGTGTAAGACAGTATGATGACTGTGCAGAAGTAGCATCGGAGCTGTATGTGCGAAAGGCTTTGCATAGGCAGAAGTAGTGCATAACGTGTTCCTCACGTTACAGAGGGAGAGGTTGAATGACCTCGCAGAGTGCGGAGTAATATCCGAATTCAGGTGGTAACACGGACATTTGTTCGCCCTGAACCTTATGGTTCGGGGCGTTTATTTTTTTCTCGAACCAAATAATTGCAAAAAGGAGTAATCATTAATGGCAAAAGAACTCGCAAAGTCCTATAATCCAAAGGATTTTGAGGACAGAATCTACGCAGCCTGGAACGATAAGGGCTGTTTCAGAGCAGAGGTTGACTCAAAGAAAACACCTTATACTATAGTTATACCTCCTCCGAACATAACCGGTCAGCTTCACATGGGACACGCTCTCGATGAAACCCTTCAGGATATCCTTATCCGTTGGAAACGAATGAGCGGATATTCAGCACTCTGGCTTCCGGGTACAGACCATGCCGCAATCGCTACAGAAGCAAAAATCGTAGAGGCTATGCACAAAGAGGGAATCACAAAAGAAGACCTCGGTCGTGAAGGCTTTATGAAACGTGCATGGGAATGGAAAAAACAGTACGGCGGACGTATCGTAGAACAGCTTAAAAAACTCGGTTCTTCATGTGACTGGTCAAGAGAACGCTTCACTATGGACGAGGGCTGCTCAAAGGCTGTTAAGGAAGTATTCATCAAATATTACGAAAAAGGTCTGATATACCGTGGTGAACGTATAATCAACTGGTGTCCGAAATGTAAGACCTCCCTTTCAGATGCAGAGGTTACATACGAGGATCAGGCTGGTCATTTCTGGCATTTACGCTATAAGATAAAGGATTCAGACGGCTATCTCGAACTTGCTACAACACGTCCTGAAACTCTCCTCGGTGATACCGCTGTTGCAGTAAACCCTGCCGACGAAAGATACAAGGATTTAGTAGGCAAGACGGTCATCCTTCCTATAGTTCACCGTGAAATTCCTATCGTTGCCGATGATTACGTTGAAATGGACTTCGGTACAGGTGTTGTTAAGATTACTCCTGCACATGATCCTAACGACTTTGAAGTTGGTCTGCGTCACAAGCTTCCTGTTATCAACGTTATGAACGACGATGCAACTATCGTTGACGATTATCCTGCATACGCCGGTATGGACAGATATGAGGCAAGAAAGAAAATAGTTGAAGACCTTGAAGCAGAGGGTGCTCTGGTAAAGATTGAGGACTACAGCCATAATGTTGGTACTTGCTACCGCTGCGGAACAACAGTTGAACCAAAGGTTTCAACACAGTGGTTCGTTAAGATGAAGCCTCTTGCACAGCCTGCAATTGATGCTGTTAAGAACGGCGATACAAAATTCGTTCCTGAACGTTTTGATAAGATCTACTTCCACTGGCTTGATAATATCCGTGACTGGTGTATTTCCCGTCAGATATGGTGGGGACATCAGATACCTGCATTCTACTGCGATGAGTGCGGTGAAATGGTTGTTACCAAGGAAAGCAGTGCAGTATGTCCTAAGTGCGGAAAGCCGATGAGACAGGATCCTGATACACTTGATACATGGTTCAGTTCTGCACTCTGGCCTTTCTCAACTCTCGGCTGGCCGGAAAAAACTGCCGACCTCGATTATTTCTACCCGACCAATACCCTCGTAACAGGCTACGATATCATCATAATCTGTCTTATCAGAATGATGTTCAGCGGACTTGAAA
>JAZQND010000168.1:0-15950 GCA_045627145.1 Ruminococcus sp.
AAAAACAGATAGGTACAGTAAATGCAAGGAAATCCGTTGAAGGCGTGCTTTCGCACTCAAAGAGGAATTGACGCAATATACGCTGTGCATAGCTGTTTTTTATCAGAAGGTGTTTTTAGAGATACCCTTTTTATAACCGGAATACTGAACAGCTATGCGGTTTTCAGGATGAACGTCAAAAGTATAGAGTGTAATTACAAATATCCATTCAAGCGGTTTCATTAATATGTAAACAATATCTGCAAGAGTCTGTGTTTTTATGAATTTTGATATAGGATAGCCGTATTTATTATAGAAACCACGGACAGCCTTATGAAATTTCGGGGTTCTCTCCATAATTAAGTCTTCAAATGCGTTTGACGCAAGAAGCTGACGGTTGACTACTATCGTATCGCCGCAGCGTATACCGTATCGCAGAGGCTTTACCACCTTTTTGTGACCTCCTGCGGCAACCGTACAGAGGTAATGTCCATGGTAATCAATTGGCGGCGGCGGAGTCTGTTTTGAAAAAGTCCAGTCGGCAGTCATGGTAAAAGCCTTGATAAGTCCGTCAGGTCCCTGTCCGATAAGTATGAAAACTGCAAGAAGAATAACTGCGGCAGGAAAGAACATAAAAAGTCTGAAATTGCTCATGGAACTGTAACTATTTAGTTTTTCCTCAATTCTTTTGGCAAAATCGAAACGATATGTAACATCATGTTCCTGTTTATACTGAAGATGAACTTTAATATATCGTTTGGTCATTCTTATATTCATCATAACCAAATTGAAAAGAAATACCCAAATCGGAAAAACTGCAATTGAAATACCCGCCATAAGCTGAATGCTCAAAACAAACAATACTGCTTCGGCAATAACAGAAAATGCAAAACAGAATGCTTCCGGAAGCGGCGGAAGTTTTTCGGGCTTGACGAAAGTAAGGACAAGCATTCCGATAAATCCGAACAAAAATACTACTGCAACAGTTTGTCCGTATTCGCTGTGCAGAAAAGTGTGCTTCTGACCGTAGTAGATTGCTTTATCCCAATCGGCACTTGAATAAAAACTTCCAAGCATTACAATAAATAGAAAACATAGAAATGTACCAAGAATAACTGTAAGTCTTTCGGTTTTTTTCTCGCTCATTCCGTTGATTTTCTTAAATATCCAGCTTTCCTTTACTTTTTCGTAAGCCTGTATTTTTTTCTCATTTTCACAAAAAGTCAAAATAACATTTCTGACTGTAATCCATGATGGCATAATTATAATTATCAAAAACATTATAATACTAAAAAACAATCCGATCATAACAAATTCTCCTTATACCTGTTTTTCAATGCCTTTCATCCACGGCATCCTTATCTTTAAAGGGCACCTCTAAAAACCCGTTTTGAGTAAGAGAAAGCAGATAGGTACAGTAGATGCAAGAAAAGCCATCGAAGGCGTGCTTTCGCACTACGAGAGGGCTTGACGCAGCAGATGCTGTGCATAGCTGCTTTTTCTCAGAAGGGGTTTTTAGAGGTGCCCTAAATACATTATAGCACATACAATATCATTTGTCAACAGTTTTTTATCGTTTTTCAATATTTTATTTTTGTTATTCATGGATGCATCATACTATTGCTCCATCAACTAAATCTTGAATTTTTCTGCTTGTCCTGAAGAAGAAAAATTCATGATTTAATTGGCGGAGCAATAAAAGAAACAAAAAAACTTCTGCTCTTTATAAAATAAAAAGCAGAAGTTATGTTTAAATAGTAAAATTACAAATTTTTGCACATATTGTCAAAGCAAAGTTTGTCGCCGCCTTCACACTCAATAATGTTATAATCGGTTTCAACATAGCCGTTTTTCAGATATTTCTGTTTGGCAGACAAAGAAGCACTCAAAACAGCCGTTTTGTATTTTTCTGCAATCCGCTTCTCCGCAAACTCCATAAGTCCCCTTCCGAACCCTTTTCCCTGAAAGTCAGGAAGAACAAAAAGACGATTTATTTCATTTTCGTTGATTGTAACAGTTCCCACAACAGTATCTTTTTCTTCTGCAAGAAATACAGCACCATCTTTTATATCCCTGATAATATTGTCTTCCCGATGATGTTTAAGAAAGAATTCAACTGCACCTATAGGATAATAATGCAGATAAACAGCCTTTATGGTTCTGTATGTTATGTCCTTTACGTTTTCAATATCTTTCATTTCAGCTTTTCTTATTTTCATTTCTATCACCTCAGCTTATATCAGCAAGCTCAAGATAATCAGCACCAAACTGTGAAATATAGTCCTTACGTCCCTGAAGGTCATCGCCGAGAAGCATTTCAAATATCTCCGAAGCCTCCTCGACATCTTCGGATGTCACCTTGATAAGACGGCGTGTATCAGGGTTCATTGTGGTAAGACTCATCATATCAGGTTCGTTTTCACCAAGTCCTTTTGAACGCTGTATCGTATGTTTTTTCTGTCCGATTTTCTCAATAATACGCTGTTTTTCCTGTTCGGTGTAAGCGAAATAGGTCTTTTCTTTTGTATTTATCTCAAAAAGCGGAGATTCGGCAATGTAGACATATCCTTCGCTTATCAGGGTTGGAGTAAGACGGTAAAGCATGGTCAGGATAAGAGTTCTTATCTGAAATCCGTCAACGTCCGCATCAGTACATATTACAATTTTGCTCCAGCGGAAATTATTGATATCAAAGTTTGAAAGTTCCTTGTTTGCCTTCGTTGTTACCTCAACTCCGCAGCCAAGAACCTTTATAAGGTCTGTTATTATCTCACTTTTGAAAATTTTAGTATAATCTGCTTTAAGACAGTTCAATATCTTTCCACGAACAGGAATAACTGCCTGAAATTCGGCATCTCTGGCAAGTTTTACCGAACCTAATGCAGAATCACCCTCCACGATATATATTTCACGTCTTGAGACATCTTTTGTACGGCAGTCAACGAACTTGTCAACCATATTTGAAAGGTCAATAGTACCTGTCAGCTTCTTTTTAACGTTAAGACGCACCTTCTCTGCGTTTTCACGGCTTCTTTTATTGATGAGAACCTGTTCTGATATTTTCTGTGCCTCATCAGGATTTTCAATAAAGTAAACTTCAAGCTGATGGCGGAGAAATTCCGTCATTGATTCACGGATAAACTTATTTGTAATAGCTTTTTTGGTCTGGTTTTCGTAAGAAGTCTGGGTTGAAAATGACGAAGAAACAAGCACAAGACATTCGTCAACATCATTATATGTGATTTTTCCTTCATTTTTCTGATAGCCGTTATTCTGCTTGATGAACGCATCTATCTGTGCAACAAACGCACGTTTTACCGCATCTTCAGGTGAACCGCCGTGTTCAAGGAAACTTGAGTTATGATAATATTCGGTAAGCTTGATTTTATTTGAAAATGTTACTGCAACATCAAGCTTTACTTTGTATTCAGGCTTGTCATCACGGTCACGTCCACGTTTTTCGGCTGTCCAGTGCTGAACGGAGGTCAGTGCATTATCACCGACTATCTCACTGACATAATCGGTTATGCCGTTTTCATAGATAAACTCCTGTTCATTAAAGCCGCCTGCCTCATTTTCAGTTCTGAAAACAAACAGGATATTCGGGTTTACAACAGCCTGACGTTTCAGTATATCGCAGAAATATTCATCAGATACATCAATATCCGTGAAAACATCAAGGTCAGGTCTCCAGCGTGTTTTTGTACCAGTCTGCTTTTTGCGGCAGGCTTCCTTTTTCAAACCGCCTACATTCTCACCCTTTTCAAAGTGAAGATTATATCTGAATCCGTCACGGATAACCTCAACGTCCATAAATTCCGAAGAAAACTGTGTGGCACAAAGTCCAAGACCGTTCAGTCCGAGAGAATACTCGTAAGACTCGGCTGAATCGTCATATTTGCCGCCTGCATAGAGTTCACAGTAAACGAGTTCCCAGTTGAAACGCTGTTCATTATTATTGAAGTCAACAGGACAGCCACGTCCGAAGTCCTCTACCTCAATATCATTATTGCGGTAATGTGTGATAATTATTTTATTTCCGTAACCCTCACGGGCTTCATCTATAGAGTTTGAAATTACCTCAAAAATTGAATGTTCACAGCCGTCAAGACCGTCAGAACCAAATATAACTGCGGGACGTTTACGAACCTTGTCCGCCCCTTTAAGCATTGTAATACTATCGTTGCCGTAATCATTTTTTTTAGCCATAAGCTTACTCTGCCTTTCAATTATTATATTGCTCCCACAATATTGTGAGTATAAGATGTAAATTCTATTTTAACATATTTCTGAAAATTTTGCAAGTCCGAATCTCAACAAAAAACAGCACCGCATATTATTTCTGCGGTGCTGAATGAATGATTCAACGTTTTCTCTTGAATTTCGGCATAAGCCGTTTTCTGTAAAAGATGTACATTGTGTCAAGGCTGAAATCATACAGCAGAAAAAGGAAATTTGCAAGTCCGAGGAGAAGATAATTGCTGTATTTTCCAAAATCTCCGAATTCCTCCATAACCTGTTCAAGTCCGAACAGAACTATCGTCATATAAAAATACGATATTGCACACAGGTTCAGAACCGCAAACTTAATAAGAAAACGTAATCCCTTTATTTTGATTTTCTGAATATATATTCTTAAAATCGGATAATGACCAAAAAGCATTATGAAAACAAGTGCTGCTTCCTTATCAAATGTTACGAAAAGCGAAAGCAGACTTACCGAAAGATAAGTCAGAAATGCCCAGCCTGTGCTTACTTCAAATGCCATTATCATTATAAGTACCCCTGCCGTCATCGGCAGAAGCAGATACAGCGCAGGAAGAATACCCGCAAGAAACATTGTAACAAGACACAATGCGGATACTATTCCTCCCAACGCTACCCTGTAGCTTATGTCTTTCATTTTTCTGACGTATCACCGTCCTTACCGCTTATCTTTCCGTGCTGTATATTGTATACTACCGCCGAAAGCATTTTCTGAGGAACAAATTTTGAACCAATTATTCCTGCATTTACAAAAAGTCCGGGAATTGCAAAAAGCTTGCCTGCAAAAGCCTTCTTCAGGGCAATTTCAGCCGCATAGTCCGCACTTATAGGCTTTACGCTGAATTTTACTCCTGCACGATTATTGAAGTTGGTAGCAACAGGTCCCGGACACAGAACAGTTACCGAAACCCCGGATTTTTCCCTGCGAAGTTCCTCATAAACAGCAAGTGAAAGTCGCAGAACATAGTTTTTTGATGCATAGTAGGACGACATAAGCGGTCCACTCATAAATCCGGCAGCAGAGGCTACGTTAAGGATAATACCGTGGTCTTTCTTTTTAAAATCACGCAGAAACAGTTTGGTCAGAATGTGCAGTGCCGTAACATTTACATTTATCATATTAAGTTCGTCATCAAGGTCAGTTTCATCAAATTTTCCGAAAAGTCCGTATCCTGCGTTATTTACAAGCAATTCAACATCCTTGTCCCTGCAAAATTCGTAAACCTTAAAAACATCTTCTTTTTTTGCAAGGTCGGCAACAATTATTTCTGTCCCTTCACCGAACTTTTTCTGCAATTGCTTCAGTATCTTTTCATTTCTGCCTGTTAAAATCAAATCCCAGCCACGCTTGTTTAGTTTACGGGCAAAACTCATTCCTATACCCGAAGTTGCTCCTGTTACCAATGCTTTCATAATTAAGCTCCTTTCATTTGCAATATTATTGCTCCCCCAATTAAACATGAATTTTTCTGCTCGTCCTGACGAAGAAATCCTGTGTCAGAAAACCTTGAAATACAACAGTATGCCTGCGTTTCTATCACACAATCTTTATGCTGTATTGCCTTAATTCTGACTGCTGAATAATTTCGGATTATTGATATTTTCAATTCCAAAAAGTATCAATGCCTGATCGTAATTTTTGAAATTAACATAGTCGCTGATATTTCCTTCTATATATTCAGGCGAAACAACAGTTATCCTGTTATAATGCTGAATAAGAAACGGAATAAAACAATCGGCATAGCTGTCCTTAATGACAAGAAGCTTTTTGCTGTTGTTTAGAGATGTTTCAATTTCAACCAGCGGTTCTTTCTTTCCAAGATACATATCATACATATATCCGCTTTCAAGCATACTCATATCGTAAAAATCCGATTCATAAACAGTTCCGTCTTTTTGCGTTACATTGCACGAAACTATCTTTGCTCCGTCATGATATTCATAAATATCAAGCAAATCAGATTTAGTATTTTCAAAAAGTGTGCGGTTATACAGATTTCCTCTGAAATTATCCGTAACATGACGTATCATATATTTGTCATAAGGAGTTGGAATGAAGCCGAGTTTCTGTATAACTGTTCTATATACGCAGTATGCCCCATAGCTTGTCCATTTTGTATCGCTTCGGAAGTAAATGTAGTTATCGTTCAGCATTTTAAGAATATTATATGCGTCTATTTTTCTGATATCAGGTGACAAAAGGCCATATAGACGGCTTATCTGCTGACTTTCGGGATTGCCTATCAGATTTGCAGGAAGAATATCTCCGTAAACGCCCGAAGAAGTCGGAACAGCCGCAAGATAGACAGTTCCGTCAAATGATTTGGCAAAATTATTTATTATGCCGGCTGAATCTATTCCAACTTTTCTTTCCGACATTTCAGCATCAAGCAGACGTTCATCATCAATATATACACCGTTTACTATATTTTCCGAAAATTTACTGATTATCTTCGCCTTAAAGGAAAGCCATCTGCTTCGGAAAGCAAAACGGTCTGCCAAAAACGGCTCAAGCTGACGGCAGAATGTACCGTCGTAAAGAGAGGAAAGAGTTAATTCGGGCATTTTTACAGTTTCACGGTTTTCGTCATATAATCGTTCATTTTCTCCGAAAAGCAGTGTTCCGAACAATATGACCGCTATTACTGCAAGTACTGCGGCGGCGGTAATTTTTTTAATATTTCTGAGCAATATTATCCCCTCCTGCCTTAAAATCTGATAAGCAGCATTTCAGAACCGCCATCCGACGACATAAGTGCCGTACAGACAAGCAGAACTCCGACAGCAAGAAACGGTATGAAAACTGAGAAAACATTTCCGATTTTTTTGCCTTCTGCCTTTTTAACAAGACGTTTTACTATATCTGTTGAAGCGAATAAAGCTCCGCAAATAACCAGACTGTATGACTTTATAAAGTAAATTGACTGTGAATCTGCAAGACCGTTTCTGCCGAAAACTGCGGCGATATATTTCAGAGAATCTCCAAGACCGTTTCCGGAAATAAAAGCAGTCCATATTAAAGCAACGGCAAAAGTCCAGATAATTCCTGTAATTTCCATAATATTCTGATTAAGCAGTCTGCTCTCAATAATTATCACGATTCCGATAAACATTCCTGCGGCAAATCCGTTAAGCGAAAATGTATACCAGAATCCGATAAGCGACCAAACAAATATAAATATCAGGCTTTTTACCCATTTTTTTCTGCTTACTGTCATCAACGGCTTGACTGCATATCTTCTGAACCACATATTGACCTGTGAAAGCCATCTTGACATAAAGATTCTGACACGTCTGCTGAAAAGAGGATAGCTGAAACTCTGCGGAAATTTGTATCCGAAACAAAGACTTACGCCGTTTCCCATATCTGCAAAACCCGATAGATTGAAATAAAGGCAGAGCAGATATGCCATCAATCCCATAAAAGCCGTAAGTGATGTAAGCTTTCCGCTTTCGATTCGTGCAGCGGCTGAATAAAGCATATACAGGCTGTCTGCTGCTATCACTTTCTTGGCAAGTCCCTTGATGAACAGTATAAGCCCTTCTCCTAATGTCTCCGGACTTCTTTTTGAAGAATCCATTATTTTAACAAATGAACCGTACCTTAAAAGCGGGCCCATAATAAGTCTTGGAAAGAACATTATGTAAAGTGCAAATCTTACGATATTGCGTTCAGCTTTGATTTTCCCTTTATATACGTCGATAAGCGTTCCTATCATAGACAAAGTGAAAAATGAGATACCAATAGGAAAAACTCCTTCGGGAGCGTGTATCATATCCGCAAACCATTTCATATACGGTGCTCTGAACGAGAAAAGTGCGGTTATGTCGAGTACTATCATTGAGGCAAGCGGAACTTCTGCTATTGTCTTATTTTTCTTGAGATATTCAATTATCCTGCACATACTGAAATTCAGGAATATGTAAACTATCATGAAAAACAGGAGGTAAAGGCTCAAAAATCCGCAGAAAACAGCACTTAAAGCAAGCATAAGATATTCACTGTATTTTTTCGGTACAACAAAAAACAGAAAAATCGAAACGGGCAGGAAAACATAAATAAACGGCAGACTGCTATATATCATTGTTTTCCTCCTTTATTTTTTCAACCATTTCTGTAAGACCTCTGCTGTCGGTCATTGTACGCAGAACCTCAATAAGTGCAGAAGCAGAAAGCAGTTTCGGAAGACCAAGACTTGCCTGAAGCTTTTCACGCAGTTCACGGCTGTTCTGTCCGCCGCTTAAACCGAGTTCATACAGAGTCAGCTTGGAAATATCGGAGCATTCCTTTCGTTCAGAAGCTGTTATCCCTGCCTTTTCAAAGGCTGAAATAAGTGTTTTTACACTGATTCCCTCAACACCAAGCTTTCCCTCGGCAGATGGCTTTGTCTTACGCTTTTCCTTACCGAAAATATCAGGAATATAGACATTTTTTATAACACCGTTTCCAACTGCTCCCTTGATAAATCCACGAATCTTTCGTCCTGCACTGTCGGAGTCGGTAAGAATGATTATCCCTGTTTTTCGGGCATAATACCTGATAAGTTCAAGCTTTTCGGCATCTTTGAAAATTCCGAAGCCGTTTGTAACGATAATTACAGCATCAACTACGGAAGAAAGCTTTATTTTATCGTATTTTCCCTCAACAATTATTGCTTCATCAATTTTTATCATTTGTACCTCCGCTTGTCATTCACAATAAGCATTGATGTTAACATCTGTTCAAGAATTATTTTTTCATTTCCGCCTGAAGAATTAAGCTTAACATTTGTATCACGCAGAATAGTGATACATTTACGCAGTCTTTCAAGGCTTATTGAAGAACCGCTTCTGTAAAGCTTGTCAATGGCGAATCCACGGCTGTAGTAAGCGAAATCCTGTTTCACCGCTTCGGCATACTTTCCTGCCTTCTTTGCACACTGTATCCTGTATATATCAAGAAATCCCGCAGTTATTGCTCCCAGAACAGCACCACGGTTATCCTTGTCAGCCATTAGTTCATTAAGAGCTTCAAAAGCCTCTTTTTCGTTGAACGACGCAACTGCATCAGCAAGACGAAAGGCTGTAACTCCGCTTTCACAGTGAACCATATCGTGAATAAGTTCGGCAGATATTTCCTTTCCTCCCGAATAGGCACACAGCTTGTCTATCTCATTTTTTACAGTGAGAACGTCACAGCGGCACATCTCAGCAAGTTCACGGGCATTCTGAATGGAAATGAATCCTCCCCTTGCGGAAACTGACGAAGCGATATCCTTAGCCATATCCTGTGCTGTTTTCACAGTACATTCAACCGCAAGACCATTTTTAGCCGCAAAATCCGCAAGCTTCTTATTCTTGTCCCTGATTATGTTTTTATGCGATTTATAGTCATATTTCATGTCAATTTCAAAACCCGTGACATTAAAAATGACTATGGTCTGCGGCGGAATATCCTTTATTGCCTCCAGCAGCTTTTTGGTTATATCATCGGCACGAAGTCCTGCCATATTTTCACGGGGACGCTCACAGTTATAGTCATTTATCAGGATACAGTTATATTCAGCCATCATGGGCATCATCTGCACTGTATCATACAGCTCTGAAAAATCAAGGAAACGTCCTTCAAGACGAGTAAGAGCAAATTCCTCATTATCCCCTATTGCAGATTTGATGACAAGTCCTGTCATTTTCTCAACTTCGGGGATATTCTGTCCATAAATGTAATAAATATTTGAAAATTCGCCTTTTTTAAGTCTGGCTTTCAGTTCTTTGGGTTCAGTCTGCGGCATTAAAGTCCCCTCCTGTATCGTCCTTTTTCCGAAAGAACGAGCTCAAAATTATTTTCGTCGGTATATATAACGTCATTTGCCTTTTTACCGTCATTTTTTCCATAGCAAACCAATATTCCGTCGGTTTGCGAATAGTTGTCCGAAGGCGAAAATATAATGCTGTCACCGCCGTAAGTTATTTTCACAATGCCATCCGCATAGTCTGTCAAACAGCCGTTTTCCTCCAGAACAAAGCCTTTTTCATCAAAATAATCTGAAATATTTGTTTCAATTATTTCGTCATCGGACAATGCAAGACAGGATTCTGTTTTCACATATTTCAGTTCCCTGACAAATGCCGAATACTGTGACTGCGGCGATTTAAGAAGTATCAGCGAATTTATGGTATCTATGCCGTTCACAGCAAGATAATGTGAAACATATTCTGCTGAACGGTGATAACCTGTAAGGTCAATAACGTCTGTACAGTCACCGCACCTCAAAACAATCACCGAATTGTATCTGTTTCCGAGAACAGCAACAGTAAGACTGTTTCTGCGGTTTGCTGAATCGTAAACCGCAACTCCGCCATATACAATTAAGGCAGCAGCAACCGCCAAAGCTGTAAAACGGCGTTTTTGCAGAATCATGTATGCCCCGACGCAAGCAAAGCCAAGAAAGATGAGCATACTGGCAATAGTCTCTGAACCATGAGAAATGTGGAAAATACTTACTCCTGCAAGCTTTTCACTTACAAGAATAACTGTTTTGACCAGTATTTCCGCAGGAGCAAGAATAGGAAAAATACCGCCTGATATAACGAAAATAAGCCCGAAAATCATTGCCGCACTGCAAAGCGGGAGCATAAGCATATTGGTTACAGGCGAAATAACAGAGGTTTCGTCAAAAAACAAAATGCTCACAGGAAAAACCGAAACAGCAGTGCATAAACCGTCTGCAAGGCTCTTTACCAGACTTTCCCATAAGGTTTCAGACTTCATATTCTTCGTCATGAACGGAGCAAATACCGCTATTCCGAAAGTTCCCGATAATGAAAGAATAAATCCTTCATTATAAATTGAATACGGATTTACAATGCATATCACCATTGCCGCACCTGCAAGTGAAGTAAGAGGATCATTCTGCCGTCTGAAAAGTGATGAAGCATAGAAAAAATTCATCATGATCGCTGCTCTGACAGCCGAAACAGGACAGTTTGCAAGGAAAATAAATCCCAAAAGAACTATATTCATCAGAAAAAACGAAAGCTTTCTGTTTGCACCGATACTGTGCAGAAGTGTCATAAGAAGCGAAACTATGACCGAAATATGCAGACCTGATACCGCAAGAATATGACCTATTCCGCTTCTGTAGAGTGAAGTTTTTATATCCTCATCAAGAAGCCGTTTTTCTCCGAAAACCATCCCCGCAAGGAATGCCCCGGCATCGGGCTCTGTTTCGGTCATAAGCCTTAAAGTCATGCGTTCACGGAAATCCGAAACAGCATTTTTAATTCTGCATGAATTTGTGCTGTCAATGGATACTCCTCTTACATCATCAACTGTAAGAAATACACCGTCAGACTTGTAATACATCTCACTGCTGAAAAGATAACTGTTTTCAGGACGGCTGAACGTGCATTCCTCAAACCTCACAATATCGCCGTATTCAGCATTAAGAGCATCACCGTAATAATTCACCTTCACGCTTGTTTCGCCATTTGCCCTGCCTTTTAAGATACAGCTTTCCATTTCGCCGTCATAACGGGTTATCTCGGTCACTCTGCCTTCAAAACAGCCGTTTTTACCGTCAAGACTGACTGCCGGCTCAAAACAGACTGACGTATACAGTGTGTTTACGCCGAATCCCAAAGCAAAAACAACTGCAAGGAAAAGATGGTCTACGGCTTTCCACTTATTATTCCTTCCGAAAACCAGAACCGTGAACACGGCTAAAGCAAATAGTATCCAACACCTTGCATCAGTAAAAAACGAAGCGAAAAACAATCCCGACATATATGCTGCTGTCGCTCCGATTATTTTTCGCTTCATAAAATTCATTCCTTTACTGTATATTTATGCAGTTCAGTTAAAGAAAAGCGGAAGTTTTTCAAGGAAAATGATGTCATCTCTGTCGGCAGCATCGCCCTCGGCAAGAACAGCAGCCTCTCCGACTACTTCGCCTCCTACGGCAGCAGTCAGTTTTTCAAGAGCCTTTATGGACTCACCTGTGCTTATAACATCATCAACCAGCAAAACTTTCTTTCCTTTGAGCAGTTCAGCCTTTTCTTCTGATATGAAAAGCTTCTGCTCTGCAGCTGTGGTTATTGACTTTACTGTTACTTCAACAGGATTTGTCATGTAAAGCTTTACTGATTTTCTTGCAACAACGTATGTTTTTCCGCTTTGTCTTGCCATTTCGTATGCAAGAGGGATACCCTTTGATTCAGCGGTGAGGATTACATCGAAATCAGGACATTTTTTCAGCAGTTCCTCTGAAGCGGCAACTGTGAGTTCAACGTCTGAAAACATTACGAATGCACCGATACTTAGTTTATCGTTAAGCGGACAAATCGGCAGTTCTCTTTCAAGACCTGCAATAGTCATTTTGTAAGCCTTTTCCATAACATTTTCCTCCTTATTCAGTTTTGCCGAGAGATTCAGGGCCCCATCCCATTTTTACGCCTGCAAGGAGATGGAAATGGAGGTGTTTAACGGTCTGACCTGCATCATCACCGCAATTGTTAACAATACGGTAGCTTTCATATCCTTCAGCCTTTGCAATTTTTCCTGCGGCTTCAAATATTCTGGCAACGTAAGCAGAATTTTCTTCATTAATTTCATTGGCACTTGCAATGTGTATCTTTGGCACGATAAGAACGTGAAGCGGAGCGATAGGGGCAATATCCCTGAAAGCATAAACAAACTCGTCCTCATAAACCTTTGTGCTTGGAATTTCACCGGCGATAATTTTGCAGAATAAACAGTCCATATTAATTCTCCTTTTTATATTATTACTTTAAGGTAATGTGCGGCATTTTCCTGACTGCACATTACCTGTGCATACATTTTATTTTACGATATCTGAAACAACTTCTGTAAATTTGGCAAGAGCCTCGTCAATTTTAGCAATGTCGCCTGCACCTGCCATAGCACCGTCAGGCTTTCCGCCGCCCTTACCGCCTGTAACAGCAGCGATTTCCTTTACTATCTTACCTGCATTTCCGCCCTTTGCAACAGCTTCCTTTGTGCAGACGCAGTAGAAAGTACCCTTTTCTCCTGTAGTTCCTGCAAACAGTGCAATAACAGCTTCATTTCTGTCCTTAACGCTGTCACCAAGCTTTCTGAGTGCATCAGGAGCTGTGTCTTCCATCTTAGCGGAAACAAGCTTGATTCCGTTAACTTCCTTTGCATTGTCAAAGAGTGCAGCAGTTTTGGCATTTGCAATCTGCTGTGTAAGACTTTCAAGCTTCTTGTCCTTTTCCTTTGACTCTGCAAATACTGCGGCACACTTTTCAGGGAGTTCGGTAACATTTGCAAGCTTGAGAGCCTTTGCAGACTTAGCTATTGTATTTTTGAAATCGTTGAGAAGCTCAATAACGCCAAGCCCTGTCACAGCCTCAATACGTCTTACGCCTGCGGCTACGGAGCTTTCTGAAACTATCTTGAAAAGACCTATCTGTGCAGTATTTGAAATATGAGTACCGCCGCAGAATTCAACTGACTTATCAGCTGTTACAACACGAACCGTATTGCCGTATTTCTCTCCGAAAAGTGCCATAGCACCGAGTTTTCTCGCTTCTTCAATAGGCATTTCCTTCATTGTAACAGGGAGAGCAGCCATAATTTCAGCATTTACCAGTTTCTCTACTTCTGCTATTTCTTCATCGGTCATGGCACTGAAATGGTTGAAGTCGAAACGGCAGGCTTTTTCATTAACAAGCTGACCTGCCTGATGAACGTGGTCACCAAGAACCTTACGGAGTGAATACTGAAGGAGATGGGCAGTGGTGTGGTTTCTCATTACAGCCATTCTGCGTTCCTTGTCTATCTGAGCGAGAACTTTGTCACCCTTTCTGATAACACCCTGTTCAATTGAAGCTATATGGAGGAAGTGCCCTTCCGACTTTATTGTATCAGCAACGGAAGCAGTGTTTCCGCCGCAGGAAATAATACCTGTATCACCTACCTGTCCGCCGCTTTCAGCGTAGAAAGGAGTAACGTCAAGAACAATAACAACATCTTCGCCTTCAGAAGCAGATTCAACCTCTGTGCCGTCCTTATAGATTGCAAGAACCTCTGAATTATCAGCATCAAAGTCTGTATAACCTGTGAATTTAGTTGCAGGAGCATCTATCTTTATGCTGTTGTCAGCCCATGAAGAACCGGCTTTTGCAAGATGGTCAGCCTTTGCTCTTGCTCTCTGTTCCTTGGCAAGTTCTGTGAAACGCTCTCTGTCAACTGCAATTCCCATTTCCTCACACATTTCAACAGTAAGGTCTATCGGGAAACCGTAGGTATCGGAAAGCTTGAATGCATCATCACCTGAAAGAACATTTTTGCCTTCTGATTTAAGAATATCGGTAAATCCTGTGAGAAGTTCTGTACCCTTGTCAATTGTTTTGGCAAAAGCTTCTTCCTCAACGCCTATTATCTTCTTGATATAGTCACGTTTTTCGGCAAGTTCAGGGTAAGCAGAAGCATTTTCACTGATAACGGTATCGCATACTTCACAGAGGAAAGGTCTTGTAATGCCTAAGAGTCTGCCGTGACGTGCAGCACGTCTGAGGAGTCGTCTGAGAACGTAGCCTCTGCCCTCATTTGAAGGCATGATTCCGTCACCGACCATGAAAGTAGTACTTCTGATATGGTCAGTAATAACACGGAGAGAAACGTCCTTCTTAGCGTCCTTCTTATACTCAACGCCTGCGATTGAGGAAATGTGCTTCATGATATTCTGAACTGTATCAACCTCGAAGATATTGTCAACGCTTTGCATTACGCAGGCAAGTCTTTCAAGTCCCATACCTGTATCAATATTTTTGCTTGCCATTTCCTCATAGTGACCGTTTCCGTCACTGTCAAACTGACTGAATACAAGGTTCCATATTTCAATGATATTATCCTTATCGCCCTCAGCTTCAAAACCTGCACGGTCAAGCTTTCTGCCGCCGCCTACACGGTCAAAGTGTATTTCTGAGCAAGGGCCGCATGGACCTGAACCGTGTTCCCAGAAGTTATCCTTTTTGCCAAGACGGATAATTCTGTCATGAGGTATGCCTATATGATTTTCCCATATCTGTTCAGCTTCGTCATCGCTCTCGAAAATAGTAATCCAGAGACGGTCAGCCGGAATTTCAACAACTTTTGTAAGGAATTCCCAAGCCCACTCAATAGCCTCAGTTTTGAAGTAATCACCGAAAGAGAAGTTACCGAGCATTTCAAAATATGTACCGTGACGAGCTGTTTTTCCGACACTTTCGATATCGGGAGTTCTGATACATTTCTGACAGGTAGTAACTCTGTGATTCGGAGGAGTAGCCTGTCCGAGGAAGTATTTTTTAAGGGGTGCCATACCTGAATTGATAAGAAGAAGGCTCTTATCACCCTGAGGAACAAGTGAAGCACTTGCCATTCTGGTATGATTTTTGCTTTCAAAGAATGAAAGATACTTTTCACGAAGATCGTTAAGACCAGTCCACTGCATAGAAAAAAATCTCCTTTAAATAAAAAATTATACAAAGCAATACAAAAAGCCCCGCCGCCAAAATGGGACGAAGGCTCTCGTGGTACCACCCAAATTCAAAAGAACACAAAGTTCTTTCCTCAAAATCCTTAACGCAGAAATACGCTGTAATTTCTCACAGTAGTTCAGGGGCAGCACCTGTTCTTCACGCAAAAGCTCGCACCGTCCGCTTTCTCTCTGTAACGCTCCGAAACAGTCAATCCCATCGAC
>JAZQND010000169.1:0-5880 GCA_045627145.1 Ruminococcus sp.
CTTCAGGTTGTGTTTGAGACAGTCATGCCGACTTCACAACAGCTTGCGGCTGCACTTGGATTCAGCATAGCAGTCCCGATATTATCAGCAGTCTTTAAATGATTACATTCAATATTGTAGGGGCGACCATTGGTCGCCCGCACGGATATATGACGTTTTCGGAAATTCAACATTGCAACATTGCAAACATTATAAAAACCTGCAACCTTGCAACCTTCGTTTGGGTTCATGTATGCGGGAATATTCTGAAACAAAAGGGAGTCCGAGGACTCCCTTACAAAGTTTGATTTGCCTTTCAGCGAACTTTAGCGGCAATATCGCTGATGAGTTTGCCGAGAATGTCTGACTGTGACATAGAGCCGAGGTCGCCTTCACGTCTTGAGGTTACGGAAACTGTTTCGCTTTCAACTTCCTTGTCACCGATAGTAACCCAGACAGGGAGTTTTTCAAGTCTTGCGTCACGAACCTTTTTGCCTACCTTTTCAGCTCTGTCGTCGATAGAAGCACGGATACCTGCGGCTTCGAGTTTTTCAAGGAGCTTATCGCAGTATTCGATATGGCGGTCAGCAACAGGTATGATCCTTACCTGTTCAGGAGCGAGCCAGAGAGGCATTACTCCGTTATACTTTTCGATGAGGTAAGCGAGAGTACGCTCATAGCAGCCGAGAGAAGTTCTGTGGATGATGTAAGGACGCTTCTTTGTGCCGTCCTCGTCAACGTATTCCATGCCGAATTTCTCAGCGAGGAGCATATCTATCTGGATAGTTACGAGGGTATCTTCCTTGCCGTAAACGTTTTTATACTGAATATCAAGCTTAGGA
The DNA here is from genome assembly GCA_045627145.1 of Ruminococcus sp. Lineage (GTDB taxonomy): Bacteria > Bacillota > Clostridia > Oscillospirales > Ruminococcaceae > Ruminococcus. The sequence continues at coordinate 822 of JAZQND010000169.1, forward strand.
CCGTAGAATGCGGCTTCGTCGATACCAATGGTGTATTCAACTCCGAGGTGGTCAAGAATTTTAGCCATAACAGCCTGTGCAGTTTCCCACTGTTCAGGAGTACCCTCATACTTATTCTTCGGGTTTGCAGGATCCCACTGTGAGAAGCGGAATGTACAGTCCTCAAGGAGTCCTACGGTTTCGAGCATATACTTTGCAAGTTCGAGACAGTCCTTGAATTCTTCTTCGAGCTGTTCAGGGCGGAGGACAAGGTGACCTTCGGAAATAGTGAACTGACGAACACGGATAAGACCATGCATTTCGCCTGAATCCTCGTTACGGAAAAGGGTTGAGGTCTCACCAAGACGCATAGGGAGGTCACGGTAAGAACGCTGTCTGTTGAGGTAAACCTGATACTGGAAGGGACAGGTCATTGGACGGAGGGCGAAGCATTCCTTAGTTTCATCGTTAGGATCTCCGAGAACGAACATACCGTCAAGGTAGTGGTCCCAGTGACCGGAAATTTTATAGAGTTCTCTCTTGGCAACGAGAGGAGTTTTAGTGAGGAGATAGCCGTGTTTCTGTTCGGTATCTTCAACCCAACGCTGGAGAAGCTGAATAACTCTTGCACCCTTTGGAAGCATGACAGGAAGTCCCTGACCGATATAGTCAACAGTTGTGAAGAATTCGAGTTCACGTCCGAGCTTGTTGTGGTCACGGAGTTTAGCTTCCTCACGCTGTTTGAGGTCAGCTTCGAGGTCAGCAGCCTTTGGATAAGCGGTTGCATAAACTCTTGAAAGCATTTGGTTCTTTTCAGAGCCACGCCAGTAAGCACCTGTACATGAGATGAGTTTGAAAGCCTTTACGGGAGCAGTTGTCATGAGGTGAGGACCTGCACAGAGGTCTGTGAAATCGCCTTGCTTGTAGAATGAGATAGGTTCACCCTTGCCTGCGTGTTCCTCACAAAGCTCGACCTTGTAAGGTTCATTCATATCTTTGAGCATTTTGATTGCTTCGTCAGGTGAAAGCTCAAACTGTTCAAGAGCGATACCCTCCTTGACGATAGCCTTCATTTCAGCTTCGATTTTTTCAAGTTCGTCGGGAGTGAAAGGCTTTTCGAGGTCAAAATCGTAATAGAAACCGTTGTCGATTGCAGGACCTATAGCGAGTTTAGCCTGTGGGTAGAGGCGTTTTACAGCCTGTGCGAGGATATGTGAAGCTGTATGCCAGAATGTTTTCTTACCCTCGATGGTATCAAATGTGCATACTTCAAATTCGCAGTCAGAGTCGATAACTGTTCTGAGGTCTTTAACCTCGCCGTTTATCTTAACACAGCAAGCGGCTTTGTAAAGTCCCATTCCGATGCTTTTGATGATTTCGGCGGCAGACTGTGCAGATTCAATTTCTTTTACACTGCCGTCAAGTAATGTTAACTTTATCATTATGGTTTACTCCTTTTTATATAATTCATCATTTTCCCAATTTATGGGATTATTTTCAATATAGTGCAGAAATGCATAATATTCTTTGCGGTTTCGGATTATTCTGTCATAAAATGACTTCTGCCATATAGAAAAAACCGATTTTTTGATACAATACCCATAAACTGATTAATTACAGCTGATATTGTAGGGGCGACCGCTGGTCGCCCCTACGGGGTAAATGTCAAACGGCTTGTATCTGCTTTCTTTTTCCCGGAAAAACAGTTGTTTATTCCGTGTGCATATTGTAATGAAATATGCACCATTCAGGCTGTAATCATAATTTTCGAGCCTGATTTTCTTCCTTTTGGGACGTTTCATGATGCTTACGCCCAGCCTGTGACTTCAAAAAGTTCACCGAAAAGTTCGATTTGAGCCATACCCTGCATATATCCGTCGTTTGTGCTTACGGCAAAGCAGACAACAATATCATCTTCGTCGATATCAACGTAGACATTGTTTATCTTCATTATCTTTGCAAGTGCCTCGGGATTGCCGCCCTCGTAGTAGCCCTCATTGATAAGCAGATCTGCTATCTGGTTTTTGCTTCCGTCAACCTTAGCAAGCTTATCGGCGATAACGGAAAGGTTGCTCATAATTTCGGATTCTTCCTCAACGTAGAAGCGGACTGTAAGGGAGCTTTCCCAGATTTTGTAAGGAAGTTCAAAAGCTTCCTCTTTGGGGTTATACTTAATGTTGCTCATACGCTCACCTCCTTAATTGAAAATAAAAAAGCCCTTTACCGCATAAAACGGCAAAGGGACGATGTTCTCGTGGTTCCACCCTGATTCACACGGAAAAAGATCCGTATCTCATTAACTCTTTAACGGGAGCAGCCGGCGTTTATTGGACGCACTCAGAGGCGGTGTGCTGTGATATTCCGTTCAATGCAGTCTTGCACCATACGACTGCTCTCTGTAAATGAAGCGGAAAAGCCTTCCTCATCAATGTTTTCGGATATTATTGCTCCCCCAATTAAATCATGAATTTTTCTGCTCGTCCTGACGAAGAAATTCTGTGTCAGAAAACATTGCCTTTCTCCGTCATTACTTCGGACTAATTATTCACGATTTAATTGGTGGAGCAATAACATTATATTAGCACATAATTACTGATTTGTCAAGGGCACCTTGCTAAAAAACCACAGAAATCAATTTTGCTGTTAAAAAAGTCCCTGAACATCTTCAAATGAAAGAGAAGGCTGGAGTGCAAGATTTATTCCGAATGCAATAAGCTGTGAGGCACGTTCTGTAAGGCGGTCTATGTCACGGGGAGTGACCATCATGTTTGGAACGTCAGAGGGGATATCCCTGCCTGTCAGACTGCGGATAATGGTATGCATATCAATTACTGTAGGAACTCCGACAGCCACTACAGGGATACCCATGACCTTTTCATTAAGTTCACGGCGTGAATTGGCAACGCCGCTTCCCGGAGAGATACCGTTATCGGAAAGCTGTATCGTTGTACCAAGACGGCTTACGTCAGAACAGGCAAGAGCATCGGCGGCAATTATCACAGAAGGCTTTATTTCGTCCGATATCGCACGAATGACCTCGGCAGTCTCTATACCCGTCTGACCAAGCACACCGCCTGCAAAAGCCGCTACGGGACGCAGTGAACAGAGAAAAAATTCGTCGTTATCCGCAAGTTCGTTTTTCAGATGACGGGTTGCCAGAACCTTTGAAACTATCTTCGGGCCGAGGGCATCAGGAGTAATATCGCTGTTTCCAAGTCCCGCAACCAGCACATCACCTTCGGGAATAAATTCGGAAAGCTCTCTTGAAAATTCAAGAGCCATATTTTTGTAATCGTCGCAGAATCGGCTCAGACTGCCGCATTCAAGAGTCACATATCGTCCCTTGCCCTTGCCGAGCGATTCAAGACAGCTGTCGTCATCAATAATTATTTCGGTTATATCAAAAAAATTCCCACGCTTTTTTATGTGGACGGAATCGGGAAGCTCATCAGCAGTAAAACTTTCAACTGCAAGGTCTGTTCTTATCATAAATTCCTCCTATTGTGCATAATGCTTTAAATCAGCATTGAATATTTAGAAGATTATTTGAAATATGCCTATTGAAATAATTTGTATGAAATGGTATAATTATTAAGTCTCAGTAGGCAGGTGTGCGTTGCATCTGTCGGGAGCGATAAATCGTTTCGCTCTGAATTATATGTTTTTTAAGGCGTTTTATGCGTCTGTATCTTTTAAGGAGGTGCTTTATATGCCAAATATTAAATCTGCTAAGAAGAGAGTTAAGGTTAATAAAACCAAGGCTGAAGCTAACAAAGCAAGAAAGTCAAATCTCAAGACTATAATCAAGAAGGCTGATGCAGCTGTTTCTAAAAATGCTGCTGATAAGGAAGAAGCTATCAAGGTTGCAATCAAGAAGGTTGACCAGGCTTGTGCTCACGGTCTTATGCACAAGAATAAGGCTGCAAGAAAGAAGTCACAGCTTGCTAAGAAGCTTAATTCTGCTGAATAATTTCTAATAATTAAGTCCCTTTGCTGACAACTCACGGTTGGCAAAGGGACTTTTCGTTTTATTTTGTTATAAGTACAACAGGACAGTGGTCACTTCCCATGATATCGGTAAGTATTTGTGAATCCTCAACATTCGGCATGAAGCGTTCGGATACGACGAAATAATCAATACGCCAGCCGATATTTTTTTCTCTTGCCTTGAAACGGTATGACCACCATGAATATGCGGCTTTTTCAGGGTATAGAGTACGGAATGTATCACAAAATCCAGAATCCAGCAGTTCGGTGAATTTACCACGTTCCTCGTCTGAAAATCCCGGATTGCCTACGTTTGATTTCGGATTTTTCAGGTCTATCTCGTTATGGGCAACGTTGAGGTCACCGCAGTAGACAACGGGTTTTTGTTTATCAAGCTCAACAAGCCAGCCACGCAGAGCGTCCTCAAACTCCATACGGTAATCAATGCGTTTCAGTTCATTCTGTGCATTCGGAACGTAGCAGCAGACAAAGAAAAAGTTTTCAAATTCACAGGTAATGACACGCCCTTCTTCGGTGTGGGTATCGTGTATACCGAAAGTAACGTTGAGGGGCTGTGTTTTTGTGTAGACGGCAGTACCTGAATAGCCTTTTTTTTCGGCACTGTGGAAATATTTGTAATAGCCTTCGGGGGAGAAGTCAGCTTGGTCGGGCTGCATTTTGGTTTCCTGAATGCAGAAGATGTCAGCATCGGCGATGGTGAAGAAATCGGAAAAGCCTTTTTGCAGACAGGCACGGAAACCGTTTACATTCCATGAAACAAATTTCATAATAACCTCCAGTAATGAGCAGTATAAATTCTTACTGATATTATAGCACATACTGAAAAGCGTGTCAAATTACAACAAAAACAAAGATTGCAAGGTTGCAGGTTTATGTAATGCTTGCAATGTTGCAGTGTTGAATTTCCGAAAACGTCATATATCCGTAGGGGCGACCATTGGTCGCCCGTTATTTTATTGCTCCACCAACTAAATCCTGAATTTTTCAGCTTGTCCTGAAGAAGAAATTCTACGTCAGAAAACCTTGAAGGGCACCTCTAAAAACCCGTTTTGAGTAAGAAAAAGCAGATAGG
>JAZQND010000170.1:0-7750 GCA_045627145.1 Ruminococcus sp.
CCTCAGATTATCTTGAACGGTCCCGAATGGTTCTCATCGGTTGGTACGGAAAAATCAAAAGGTACCAAGGTATTCGCACTCGGCGGTAAGATCAACAACACAGGTCTTGTTGAGATTCCTATGGGTACAACCCTCCGTACTGTTATCGAGGAAATCGGCGGCGGGATCCCGAACGGCAAGAAGTTCAAGGCTGCTCAGACAGGTGGTCCTTCAGGCGGATGTATCGACGCTTCCAACTTCGATATCCCGATAGATTACGATAACCTCATCGGTATCGGTTCAATGATGGGTTCAGGCGGACTTATCGTTATGGACGAAGACAACTGTATGGTTGATATCGCTAAGTTCTTCCTCGAATTCACTGTTGATGAGTCATGCGGTAAGTGTACTCCATGCCGTATCGGTACAAAGAGAATGCACGAGATCCTTGACAAGATAACAAAGGGCAAGGGTACTCTCGAAGACCTCGACAGACTCGAAGAACTTGCTTACCACATCAAGGCTAACTCACTCTGCGGTCTTGGTCAGACAGCTCCAAACCCTGTTCTTTCAACACTCAGATGCTTCCGTGACGAATATATCGCTCACGTTGTTGATAAGAAGTGTCCTGCCGGTGTATGTAAAGACCTTCTCAGCTTCGAAATTGAAAAGGATAAGTGTATCGGCTGCGGTATGTGTGCTAAGCAGTGTCCTGCTTCTGCTATCACAAGAACAGATTATATTGCTCCAGGCAAGAAGCTTGCTGCTATGGAGATTGACAAGAACAAGTGCGTAAAGTGCGGTGCTTGTATCGCAACTTGTAAGTTCAAGGCAATCATCAAGAAATAAGCGGAGGAATAACAATGGAAAATATCACAGTTAAAATAAACGGTGTTGAATTAGAAGTTCCAAAGGGCACTACAGTTCTTGAAGCTGCTCACATGGCAGGCTTTGAAATTCCTACACTTTGCTATATGAAGGAGATAAACGAGATCGGTGCCTGCCGTATCTGCGTTACAGAAGTTAACGAAGGCAGAGGTTTCCGTCTTGTTGCTGGATGTGTTTACCCATGCTCAAACAACATGGAAGTTCTCACAAATTCTCCAAAGGTTATCGCTTCAAGAAAGAAAACTCTTGAACTTATCCTTTCAACTCACGACAGAAAGTGCCTCTCATGCGTAAGAAGCGGCAACTGCGAACTCCAGAAGCTTGCTAAGGATTACGGCGTTGAAGATGCAGGCGTTTTCGATGGTATCAAGAACGAATATGAGGTTGACTGCTCTGCTGCTCATATGTATCGTGACAACAATAAATGTATCCTTTGCCGCCGCTGCGTAGCTGTATGTTCAAAGACACAGGGTATCGGCGTTATCGGTGCAAACGAGCGTGGTTTCAAGACCTATATCGGCTCTGCTTTCGATATGGGACTCGGTGAAACAAGCTGTGTATCATGCGGTCAGTGTATCGCTGTATGTCCTGTTGGCGCTATCGCTGAAAAGGACTACACAAAGCCTGTTCTCGAAGCTATTGCTGATCCCGAAAAGGTTGTTCTCGTTGAAACTGCTCCTGCTGTTCGTGCCGGTCTTGGCGAAGCATTCGGTCTTCCAATCGGTACAAACGTTGAAGGCAAGATGGTTGCTGCTCTCAGAAGACTCGGCTTCAATAAGGTATTTGATACAGATTTCGCTGCTGTCCTTACTATCATGGAAGAAGCTACAGAATTCCTTGACCGTGTAAAGAACGGCGGCAAGCTCCCACTCATTACTTCATGCTCACCGGGATGGATCAAGTTCTGCGAACACTACTATCCTGAAATGACTGAAAATCTTTCTTCATGCAAATCTCCACAGCAGATGTTCGGTGCTACAGCTAAGACATACTGGGCTGAAAAGATGGGCATTGATCCTAAGAATATCGTTATGGTTTCAATCATGCCTTGTACAGCTAAGAAGTTCGAGATAGGCAGAGATGACCAGAATGCTGCCGGCGTTCCTGATGTTGATTTCGCTCTCACAACCCGTGAGCTTGCAAGAATGATTGAACGTGCAGGTATCAACTTCCTCGGTCTTGCTGATGAGAAGTTTGATGAGCCTCTCGGTCTTTCAACAGGTGCTGCTGTTATCTTCGGTGCAACAGGCGGTGTTATGGAAGCTGCTCTCAGAACTGCTGTTTATACTCTCACAGGTGAGAATCCTATCGACTTCCCTGAAGTTCGTGGAACAGACGGCATCAAGGAAGCAACATACAACGTTGCAGGTATGGATGTTAAGGTTGCAGTTGTAAGCGGTCTTGCAAATGCAAGAATAGTTCTTGATAAGGTTAAGAACGGCGAAGCTGATTATCAGTTCATCGAAATCATGGCTTGTCCGGGCGGCTGTGTAAACGGCGGCGGTCAGCCACAGGTTGCTATGGGTATCAGAAACTTCGTTGATATCAGAGCTGAAAGAGCTAAGGTTCTTTACAATATCGACAAGGATATGCCTGTAAGACAGTCTCACGAAAACCCTGCTGTTAAGGCTGTTTATGAGGAATTCTTCGGCGAACCAGGCAGCCATAAGGCTCATGAGATTCTCCATACATCTTATGTTAAGAGAAAGGTAAACGAAATATAATCGTCCCTTCATTTCAATAAATGCGGATATAGTCCGCAGTGTGTTCAAACGGATGCAAAGCCGCTTCTTAAATCAGAAGCGGCTTTGTTTTTAGGGCACCTCTAAAAACCCGTTTTGAGTAAGAAAAAGCAGATGCAAGAAAAGCCATCGAAGGCGTGCTTTCGCACTACGAGAGGGCTTGACGCAGCAGATGCTGTGTATAGCTGCTTTTTCTCAGAAGGAGTTTTTAGAGGTGCCCTTTAGTCTGAAACCGAGTTTTGAGTGTAGATTTGGAGGATTTTTGAAGCGTCAACTGCATCTATTCTGCCGTTGAAGTTGCAGTCGGCAAGAATCAATTCAAGTGACATAGGAAGTCCAACAGAAACATCGGCATATTCAGTCAGCACAATTGAAGCGTCGAGTGCATCAACACAGCCGTCCTTATTGACATCTCCGATAACTGTATCGCACACAGGAAGCTCATTTTTTTGAAAAGAATGGAGAGAACTTGGAACTTCAAGCAGCCATGTAGCGTGGCTGTCGGGTTCATTTCTAACGTAGCTGTCATCTTTGAGGAACCAATCATAAGAAATGGTATCAAAGTCGTCCCATGTTGGATCAAGATGAAAATAATATCCGCAAACTTTGACTATAAGCCATGCGTGTGAAAGATTTCTGACATAACAGGTTTCAAATCCTGCCTCATGGAGAAGAAGATTCATAAGTCTGGCATAGCCGTCGCAGATGGTCTGATTAGTCAGGAAAACGGAAACATCATCATGGTAATTATTGTAATCGTCATAGGTTACCATATTGCAGACAGCATCATGAAGTGCTTTAACCTTTTGAACCTCCGTCATACTATGGCTGATATTTTCGTTCACCATTTTTCTTATACAGTATGCGGTATACTTATTGATAAATCCTATTTCATGTGTATCTTTAAAATTTCTGGTTATGAAATCTTCAAATTTTGAAACGAGAGAGCCGTCGTCGTTTATTACGGGTTCGCCGTTAATATTCATAAGGTTGATGCAGTTTGAAAAAGCACCGCCGTTCAAATCAGAATCAAGGTCGATATTAATATTTGAAAGAGTCCAGCATTCACTGAAAGCATCATCTGCAATATCAGTAGTACCATTCAAAGTGACTTCTTTCAGGTCAAAGCAATTGTTGAAGGCATCTTTTTGGATTTTTTCAACATAAGACGGAATTTCAACATGAGATAATCCGCATGAAGCAAATGAATTTTCTCCTATAGTAACTTTTTCTGCATTTTCCGGAAAAACAATTTCCTTTAGAGAAAAAGTGTCCATAAAAGCACCGTTCAGTATATTGGTAGAACCGTTTCCGATAGTCAGCGATTCCAGTCTTATGCAGTCAAGAAATGCATTATTTCCGACAATTGTATTATACGGCAGAATCAATTTTTTGATAGGGGTATTTTCAAAAGCCGATTCACCTATTGCAATTTTATGAGGTTCAAAAGAAACATCAGAAAGTGAAACGGCATCCCGAAAGATTTTCGGCGGAACGTTAAGAGTGGACTGCCATACTACTGAATAAAGACGGCTTTTGCATTCAGGAGGAAAAAGGTTTTCGTTAATGCTGTTAACCGATACACCGTCAATGTAATCCGGAACGGTTACTGTGCTATCTTCACCGATATATCTGTAAAGTTCAGCATTATCATCAGAAAAATCAATAATAAAATCATCAGCAGTTACATTTTCAGCATTTGCATTAATATAACCGCAAAAAAGAGGTGCTGCAATCAAAGCAGACGCAGTAATGCAGCGAAAAAAATTATATCTTTCAAGCATTTTTTATCCCCATATATAAAACTTTTATTTATTTCGGACAGAAAAAAAGCCCAGAAAACTGGACTTTTTTAATATACAGAAATCAGTAGGCATAATCAGCAGTTTCTCCGCTGCCTGCATCGCCGCCCTCATCATAGATGACAGGCTCCTCAACCGGCGGAATGTATGCTTCTGTCGGCTCCGGAACATAAATTGGTTCTTCGCCTGTGGCAGATGACGGGATTTCGCCTGTTTCACCTGTTGACGGTTCGCTTGCTGTTTCGATACCGCTTGCGATTGTAGTAGTAGTAGGAGTATAAGTCCATACCTCATAAGGAGAAACGCCTGTAGGGATAACATTGTTAACATAAAATCCTGAACCTTTTGTGACAGTTATGGTGTAATCCTTGTGGGAAGTAGTACGCCCAGTTGTTGTGGTTGCAAAAGATTGTGTAACGATAAACTCATTAGTAGTAGTTACGGCAGTGGTTGTGACGGATTGATTATTATTGGCAACACTTTCACGTCCAAAGCCGGCGATAACTTTTTCAGATGGTGTAATAGGAAATAGAACGAAGAAAACCATGATAATAACTGTAAAAATGACGAATAAGCTGCAAGAAATCACAGTTATTCTTGTGGATTTTTTCAGACCTCCGAGGAAGCTGTTTCCTTTACTCATTAAATACACTCTCCTATTTAATTGATAAACATATACTATTGCTCAGACAATTAAGTCTTAACGCAGCAACGCTATATTTCAGGGTTATCTGACGCTGTATTCAGATGTCAGACCAAACAGAAAATAATCAAGATCTAATTATTTGAACAATATTATTTTATTACATTTTTTTGTAAAAGTCAAGAGAAAACAGCCTTTTTTTATTATTTTTCCGAAAACTTAAACGGGCGTTATTCTATGATACTGTTTTTCACACTTTTTATTGCATTTTTTTCAAGTCTTGAGACCTGTGCCTGTGATATTCCTATTTCATTTGCGACCTCTGTCTGTGTTTTTCCGCAGAAAAAGCGAAGATACAGGATGTTTCGCTCACGGCTTCCAAGACTGCTTATTGCGTCACGGATAGAAAGCTCATTCATTCTGCTTTCAACGTCATTTTTATCGCCTATCTGGTCAAGAATATAAAGTGTATCCTCTGAATCGGAGTAGACGGGTTCGTAAAGTGAAACAGGATCGCTTATACTTTCAAGAGCAATAACCACATCTGAACGCTTTTCGCCTGTTTCCGCAGCAATTTCGTCTATAGTCGGTTCTCTTTGCAGTGAAACTGTGAGGCGTTCCTTTGCCTGAATAGCCTTGTAAGCGAGGTCACGAAGCGAACGGCTGACCTTTACATGGCTGTAGTCACGCAGATGGCGGCGGAGTTCACCGCTTATCATGGGAACACAGTAGGTTGAAAATCTTACTTCTTTGGTCAGGTCAAAATTATTTATTGCCTTGATAAGCCCGACAACTCCAATTTGAAAAAGGTCGTCGATATCTTCGCCACGACCTGTAAACCTGCGTATAACACTTAAAACCAGTCTGAGGTTGCCTTTTATCAGTTTGTCACGGGCTTCCTTGCTTCCTGTAGCCTTTATCTCTTTCAGAAGCTCAATTTTTTCACTTTCCTTCAGAACTGTAAGTTCTGCGGTATTGATGCCTGCAATTTCAACTTTATTAAATGCCATAATAATCTCCTTCATCAAAATATGTAAATATTATTGACAGAAGAAGATTATTCTAATCAGCATCAATGCCTGACAAAAAAAGGCAATGCCGCATAAAGCACATCTGACAGCTTTCAGCGGTATTGCCTTAAAAATTACCTATTCTTTACTGCTTCATAAGCTTCACGAACAGCACAGCAAAGCTGATCTGCACAGGAAGTACGTCTTGTACCACAGCAGTTTCCTTTGAGTTTTTCCTCTATTTGTTCAACAGTCCAGCCGTCAACAAGCTTTGCAATGGCTTTGAGATTACCGTTGCAGCCACCGTAAAAAACTATATTGGTAATAACATTTCCCTCAATATGAAAACTTATCTGCTGTGAGCAGACATGATTGGTTCTATAGGTATAGTCCATTTTTTATCCTCCGTGATTATAATGTTCTCCAAATCAAAGATACAAAACTCAATGCGGCACTTTACAAAACGTACCTGTCATAAACCTGAATTTTTTGGCAGAACAATATTAAAAACTGCATTCAAAACAGATATACATAACCTGTTTGCATTTTCATTATACATTGTTTTTTATGTTTTGTCAATAATTCTGCACATAAATTCGTTTGTTGAACACAATCCGCTTCTGTTATATCTGAAAATTCCCATCAGGCAGTCAGTATCACGAGTTATGTAATTTGCCCCCTCACGGCAGGTAAGAGTCATTTCAAAATTAAGTTCACGGATAACAGGCAGTCCCTCACGGCTCACACAGCCGAAAGGATAGGCGAAAACCTTCGGAGCAGTACCGATATGGGAAAGTATCTCATTTTGCAGAAGCTGAAGGTCAGATTTAAGGTTTTTGCGGTATTCGCTGTCTGTTTCGCCGTCCGCTTTGGAACAGCCTTTTCTTATACCTTTTAAGGAATGCATATCGTAGGTGTGGTTTCCTATCTCAATTCTTCCGGACTTTACAAGTTCTGAAATATCGTCCCATGTGAGATACGAATAAGCATCACAATGAGCATCGGCAGGTGCATATTCGTCAGTATATCTGCCAACAATAGAAACAACGGCTTTCATATCGTATTTTTCAAGAAGCGGCAGAGCCTTTGAAAGATTATTGTAACAGCCATCGTCAAAGGTTATCATTACGGCTCTTTCAGGAAGTGTTGAAATTCCGTGGGCGTGGTCAGAAACTTCTTCAGCCGAAACTGCCGTATAGCCGTTGTCCTTCAGCCATTTCAAGTCTGATTCAAGCTGCTGCGGAGTAACAACATACTCCTGCGGAATGCTTCCGTAGACGCTGTGGTACATTATAACGGGCAGAAACGCTGTATCATTGCTGTTATGTGCAGAGGAAAAAAAGCATTCTGTCCCGATAATAAGTGTCACAGCCGCACATATCACAGGAAGCAGTAATTTCATTGAACGTCTGATATCGAAACATTTATACACAGTTATCACCTCACCTGATTATATGCATACTGTTCTAAAAAACTACCTGTCCGAATAAACTTTACTGTTATCAGGACAGCACTGAACAATATGATCTATGGCAACACCGCACAAAGATTGTGCGGCAGAAATGCAGTCAGATTGCATAGAAATTCCGCAGGCATACTGTAGTATGGCAAGAAATTTCTGTGTAATATGACGAAAATATCGTCCTAAGGAAGTGCCCTTGGGGTACAAACTTATGACGTACAAAG
>JAZQND010000171.1:0-16901 GCA_045627145.1 Ruminococcus sp.
GTTGCCATTAATGGCAACCTGACCTTTGAGCCGTACCGAAAAAAAGAAAACGGAGCGTTTAAATGCTCCGTTATCCATTTTTTAAAGTGCTGTTATTCGTAATCTCTGTATTCATCGCAATAACGATACACATTCAATACTGATACAAATACACCATATACAACATACTGTTTATCAGTATAATGCAAATCTCTTAAATATCTTAAATATCTTGTAAAAGCTGATTCGGTCATATTTACGGTATGTTCTTCAATTCTATTTCTAAAAATCTCTGTTACCTTAAATAATTTAAACTGATAATAATAACTTTTATTCAATCTTACTTTTCTCATTTTTGTTTACCTTTTGTTGATTACATCGAAATTATTTCGTTATCCATATTTCTGACGAAATCATAGTCAATGTAAAGTCTAACGCCTTTTCTAACTGTATAACAGCAGATTATTACTTACGCTCTGCATTCAAGTTCAACAACTTTGTGTCGTTTCACTCTTTTAAGTGTGCTTTCATATTCGTTCATTAATCTGATATACGTTTCTGCACTTAATATAATATCACTTTTACGGGACTTGCCTTTAACTATAGGATAGTAATATGTTTTATTTTCGCTTATTGCCTTTAATCCTAAATCGCAATTATTTATTTCTGTTTCATATTCATTTATGTTCTGATTAAGTATTGCTTGTGCATTTTCTAATGATGTACCGCAACCTAAACATGAACCTGTTTCAGTGTCAATAACTGCGTGTGTGTATTCGTGGTTTTTGCTTGTTCTGATCAACTTACCATCGTAATATAATTTCATATCAATTTCTCCTTTTTGTTGTGAGCGTCCTGTTGTTTTAGTGTTCAATTCCAACCCAGCATATTATATATTTCGTCCCAATCAATAGGGTTTGCATCTTTCAGATTGCCTTTATTTTTCTTCTCTATCATTCTGTCAATTTCAGCTTGTTTATTCTCATGCTGTACTTTTGGTGATGTAACACAATAGCTCATATCTTTTGCGTATTCGACTTCGTATTTATATCCACGATATTCATATACAACAATGTTTGAATATTTTTCATAAAATGTTTCTGTTTTATTTGCTTTGTACTTTTTTTCATTTTCAATGTTTACGTTTGTCATATTCATTCTCCTTTACTGCAGGGCGGTTATTACCGCCCTTTATATTTACTCGCTTATTTCAACAACATCATATCCTATACTGCCGTTCTGATTAAAGAACATCCCTAATTCTTTATCGTACTTAGCGTTGCCTATTGTTTTTCTAACTTCATTTCCGTTCATCGTTCCATAATCAACGAATTTAGATTCTGTAATTTTTGTTACTTTGTAGTTCTTTCCTTTACACAATCTCATTTTAATCTCCTTTTTTTAACGTCCTATGGACTTGTTATGTGTGATTGAATATCTCTCAATCACTATATATATTATATCACAATATTCACTACTTGTCAAGTCTTTTTTGAAAATTTCTCAAAGAATTTTTCAGACTTTTCGGCTATATACAGGCACTTAACTGCCTTTTTCTTCTTTCAGTTTGGTGTAAATAACAAAGTGTCAAGCTTGACACTTTTTTATTATCACTTATCACAATATCACTCGTATTTTCTTGTGAAATGTCACTATATTGAAAAGAAACAGGATTTATGATATAATTATTGTTAACTTAATGCTAAAAAAGGATGATCACTCATGAATATAAGAAGATTTAATGAAGATACAAGAGTTAAAATTCCTGCAACAATACAATTCTTAAAAATAGGTTATGATTATCAATCATTAAAGGATGATACTGTAAATATTGATTTTCAGACTAAGATTTTTATAAATAGATTCAAACCGTCAATAGAAAAGCTTAACAATACAACATACACTCTTGATGAAATATCAGAAATCATTTCGGATATAAACAAGACTATCCGTAATAACGATTTAGGCAAAGCTTTTTATAACTGGCTCATAAATCCTAATGACAAAATTAAGCTGATTGATTTTGATGATTTTTCCAATAATGATTTTGCTGTTGTGGATGAATTACCATACTCTATTCAAGAAGGAACTGAAGAAGGTTCTTTTCGCCCCGACATTAATATACTTATCAATGGTATTCCGCTTGGATTCCTTGAAGTAAAACAGCCTAACAACGATGGCGGTATTCAAGAAGAATTTAATAGAATGATTAACCGCAGATTAAAGAACGCTGAATACAAGCGTTTCTTCAATATGCTACAATTAGTTTCATTTTCAAACAACATGGAATACGAAGACTATGATGATTCTGATGATGTTAAGGCTGGATCGTTCTACACTACTCCTAACGGTCAAAACACATCATTTTCGTTCTTTAGAGAAGACGGTGAATTGTATCATCAAAATTATAATTATACCGATATTTCAATTGATAGAATAAAGGAAATAACTAAGGATTTAGGATATTCACCTAAAGAAGTAGATTCCCCTGAATTTCAAACAAACCTTTCAAACACAAGTCCTTGCAATTCCTTTATAACGTCTGTCTTTGATAAAGAAAGATTACTGTACATGATACAATACGGTATGATGTTCATTAAAGGTAAAGTGCCTGAAAAGCACATTATGCGTTATCCACAATTCTTTGCAACAAGAAAAATAATTGAACGTTTTGAAAATGGTGGAAAAAATGGTATTATATGGCATACACAGGGATCAGGTAAGACCGCTCTTTCTGCATATTGTTCAAGAATACTGAATGACTACTTTGCTAAAAAGGATATAACAGCACGTTTCTTCTTTATTGTAGACCGTCTTGACTTACTGCAACAAGCAAGTATTGAATTTTCTAATCGTGGAATAAAAGTTACAGAATGTGACGGAAAAGATGCTTTCAAAAAAGAACTTTCCAAGCCTATTCCAAAAAATAGGGGACAAAAATCTATAGGTGAAATATGCGTTACAAACATTCAGAAACTCGATTCAGGATTTGAAGATGCAAGTAATACATACAATGTAAAATTACAACGTATCTTCTTCATTGATGAAGCACACAGAAGCTACAATGTACATGGAGAATACTTTGCTCGCCTTATGACTTGTGATACTGACGGTATTTTTATAGCTTTAACTGGCACTCCATTACTCACAAAAAAAGAACGTAGTAACTTAAAGTTCGGTGAGTATATCCACAAATATTTCTATGACAAGTCTATTGCCGACAGATACACATTAAAAATCAAAAAAGAAGAAATAACAACAGTAGAAAAAGCTGAAATAAAGCAAAACCTTGAAATAGAAGATGCTGACCTTAATAAAAAGGACGTTTATGAATCTCTCGATTACGTCAAGGGCGTTTCATCATTTATAGAACGTGACTTCAAAAACTTTAGATTTGTGAATGGTGACAAATCTCTTGGTGCTATGATAGTTTGCAGAAGCAATCCACAAGCCAAACTCATACATGACTGGTTTGAAAAAAATTCATCATTCAAAACTGGCTTAGTTATATCAGAACCGTCCAATCCACAACAAACCATTGCAAACAAGAACAATCAAATGGATTTTCATGACACTCTTGTTCCTGATATCTTAGTTGTAAACTTTATGCTTACTACAGGCTATGATGTAAAAAGACTAAAAAAGATGTACCTTTTAAGAGGTCCACACGCACATTCTTTACTACAAACAATTTCTCGTGTCAATCGTCCATATAAATCACCGACTGGAAGAACCTATAAATACGGATATATAACAGACTTCATTGACATAGAAACTGAATACAACAATACTCTTGCAAACTATATTAAGGAACTGGAAGAAGATATGAACGATAACGGAGAAGACGAAGGCTCTCTCACTAATCTTGTAGTTGATAAAGAAACTATAAACGAAAAATACAAGAAGCTTGAATCAGAACTTAGTTCTTATCCTATCAACAGAGATAACCTTGAAATATTCTCTCAAAATCTTTCTTTTTTCAATAAGGATGCCTTATTGAAAATCCGTAAGGTTCTTAAAGGAATGGTTGAGTGTTATAATGAGTTCCGTCTGTCAAACGCTAAAGAATATCTTGAAGCAATCAATAATGATGCTACAAAGAAAATGCTTAGTCTTGTTCAGAAACGCATAGACTTTATGAACCTGAAAAGTACTCCTATTGACACATTAAGTATTATGAACAATGATGAAGTAATTGAAGTAGTCTATGAGTTTATAAAAACTGGTGTTTCTATCCTTGACCTTTCCAAATTCACAATTGACAATCCTGAATTTGAACGTTTTGCAAGAGTTGTTACTGAGATTAAAGAAACAATTCAGAAAAACAAAAATCTCAATGACATTCGTATCGAAAACCTTGATACAATGTTACAGGAAATATTTGACAAGCTGAGCATTAGCAACATTGAAGAAATGACAGAAGAACTTCAACAGGCATTGAATGAAGCTACTAACATCAATTATGAAAACGAAAGACTGGCTTCGCAGTATGACGGTCACTTTGCATTTGTCAAGACCTATCAAGACTACACCAAGGATAACGAATATGACAGCAAGGTTATTGAAAAGTTCCTGAAAATAGTTTATGAAGATAGAAAAAACACACTGAAAAATGAATCATTAAACATCCAAGGACGAAAGAATTTCGTTGATACAGTAAAGAGCAGTATTACAACACTATTGCTGAAAGAAAAGCTGTATAAAGCAATTAAGCCTGTCTATGACCAAATACTGAGTGACTTATACACAAACTTAAAACTATATTGATTGGAGAATTATTATGCAAAACCTAACACTTCTTGAAATAAAAATTAAAGAAATGATTGACGATCTGAAAGGCTTGACTGCAAGTTTCGGTCTTTCAAACCAAGCGTCAGAAGAAAACATAATTACAACTGTTTTCCTTTACAAGTTCCTTAATGATAAATTCATGGCTAATCTTAATGCTTTCTCAAACGAAACTGATACAGCTATTGAAGAAATACTGAATGATGAAGATCTACTCGATGCGTTTTATGACAACTATCCGCAGGATGTTGCTTTCTCATACTCTGATACAATCGAATATCTTATCAATCAGACTACAAAACCTAAGTTCTATGAAATGTTCAATAACGCTCTTGAGAATATTTCAAACAATCCGAAAAACGCTGAATTTTCAATTGAAACTGCTGACGGTGAACGCAAACCATTATTTTCAAAGATAATTGATAACGTGGACAGTGCCGACAGACAGAATTTTACTATTTCCCTTTTCGGTATAATATCACAGGAAAAGTTTAACTTCTCCGATGCTTTCAAAAACAACTTTGACTTCTACTCTACAATTTTTGAATATCTTATCAAGGACTATAACGTTGCAAGTGGCAAGTATGCAGAATACTTTACTCCGCAGATTGTTTCGTCTATCATCGCAAAAATCCTTGTTAATATGTCCCCTGTTGAAGATAAAATCTATGAGATATATGATCCATCGGCTGGATCGGGTTCACTCGTTCTTCACCTTGCAAATGAATTAGGAAAAGGTTCTTTCGGTGATAAGGCACACGTTTACACTCAAGATATCTCCGACAAGTCAACTCGTTTCCTTCGCATTAACATGATGCTCAACGGACTTACACAGTCACTTGACAACATCATTAAGGGTGATACATTACTCGCACCTGCACATTACATCATACCACACGAAGCTTCTTCGGGTGTTAAGCAGTATGACTATATCACTTCAAATCCCCCTTTTAAAATGGACTTTTCAAGTACTCGTGATGATATAGCTAACACCTGGGACGATTCAGAAGAACATGACGGTTTACGCAGATTCTTTGCAGGAATACCCAAAATTCCAAATGCAAAGAAAGAATCAATGGCAATTTACCTTTGCTTTATACAGCATATTTTGTGGTCACTTAAAGAAAACGGCAAGGGTGCTGTTGTAGTTCCCACAGGATTTATAACTGCACAAAGTGGTATTGAAAAGACTATTCGACAGAAAATAGTTGACAATAAATGGCTTAAAGGTGTTATCTCTATGCCGTCTAATATTTTCGCTAATACAGGTACTAACGTTTCAGTATTATTCATCGACAAATCAAATCAAGAAGGTGATGTAATGCTGATTGATGCTTCTAAACTTGGTGAAAAGATAAAGGACGGAAAAAATCAGAGAACTGTATTAAACGCTGATGAAGTAAAGAAGATTGAAGATACATTCATCAATCAAGATATTATGGACGATTTTAGTGTAAAGGTTTCTTATGATGACATAAAAAATAAAAATTACTCTTTTTCAGCAGGGCAGTATTTTGAAGTTAAGGTAGAGCATATTGATATTAGTGCTGATGAATTTAATAACAGAATATCAACAGCAATATCTTCTCTCGATAAGAAATTTACTGAAAGTCATAAACTCGAATTAGAGATTATGAAACAGATTAGGGAGTTGAAAGTATGAAAACTATTCGCCTTGGTGATTATATACACGTTAAACACGGTTTTGCATTCGACGGAAATCATATTATAACAAATGATAACGGAATCGTATTAACCACACCTGGAAATTTCACATTAAGCGGTGGATTTAAGGAAGATAATGGTAAATTTTACAACGGAAATTATCCTAACGAATATATATTAAATGCTGGAGATTTAATTGTGACTTTAACCGATTTGAGTAAAATGTGTGATACCCTTGGTTTTAGTGCAATTATTCCTAAAACAAATTATATATATTTACACAATCAACGAATTGGATTAGTGACTATTTTGGATGAAACGGTAATATATAAAGATTATTTATATTGGGTTATGCGTTCAAAAACCTACAGACAGCAAATTGTGAATACGGCATCAGGTGGTTCTACAGTACATCATACTTCACCAAATAAAATATACGATGTGAAAGTTGATATTCCTGATACAATTGCTGAACAGAAACAAATCGCACACATTTTATCAAATATAGACACTAAAATCGCTCTCAATAATTCAATTTGTGCCGATCTCGAATCAGTTGCTAAAGAAATTTACGACTATTGGTTTACACAATTTGATTTTCCTGATGAAAACGGCAAGCCTTATAAATCTTCGGGCGGTAAAATGGTTTGGTCTGACGAACTGAAAAGAGAAATTCCGCAGGGTTGGAGAACTTGCACCTTAAAAGAAATATCAAGTATCTACACTACATCTACCACTCCTATTGATGACAGGAATTATTATCACTATAGTATTCCTGCTTTCGATGAAAATCATGTGCCTGTTTATGAAAGCGGAAATCATATTGATAGCAACAAATATATAGTCGAAAGCAATAGTATTTTGGTTTCAAAATTAAATCCGCAATTTCAAAGGGTTTGGTTTATACAAGATGCTAATGATAATAGTGTTTGCTCAACAGAATTCATACCATTTAAAAGTTCTATCGGGAATATTGGCTTTTTGTACATGCTCTTAATGTCTGATTCTTTCCATAAATACATGGTACAATGCTCAAGCAGTTCAACAGGAAGTAGAAAACGAATGCAACCTGAACTATGTTACAATTATGTTTTCGCTTTCCCAAACGATAAGAGTATAGTAGATAAATTTTCATCAATTACAGAGAAAAGCTTATCAATAATTGAAAAGAAAATAAAAGAAAACCAAGAACTCACTTCGCTTAGAGATTGGCTGTTGCCTATGCTCATGAATGGTCAAGTTGGGTTTAAAGATGCTGAATAAGTACTTCCCCCCCTATTGATAAAAACAAGGCTGTATCCTTCGATACAGCCTTTTCTTTTTTCAGCAATAGTACGGATTCAGCTCACCGTTTATCATTTCATAAAACCAATTGCAAACATTAAATCTAACATAGTTCCAATCTGTCGCACAATAAACTGGTTCTCTTGTGAGTGTTTCTTTTTTTCTCGAATAACCATATTTATTGACTTCATAAGTGTGAACTTCTTTGACTATTTCTATTTTTCGATAGCTGAAGCCAAACTCATCGGCAATTAACTGCTTGGCTTTATCATCATCAAGAACAGTTCCGCTTGACATTAAACTAACATAGTCGTTTTTATCCATTTGCGTTCCTATGCCTGTTGTATCTCTCCATTCAAGTTCCTTGTCAAGCTTTTCCTGTAATTTCTGAATTTTCTTTTCATAATCAGTTTTGTTCTTTTCGATATCCGATTCAAGTTTCTGAATCTCTTTTAACTGCTTTTCGATTGTTTCTGTTCTTGTCTTATATAACCTTTCCGCTCCATTATTCTCTAACCACTTTTTGCAAAAAACTCTCTTATCAAGTGAACTTTCCATGTACTCTTTTTCAATTCCAGCATATTCTGCATATGTAAGCTCAACACCTGTGAGCTTTTCAAATTCTTCAAACATCATAATTTTTAATCTCCTTTTTAACGTCTTAGTTTATTAGAGTAGGTTCAGAACTTGCGTTCCGAACCACTCTGTTTCACTTTTTAATCAATATTCTTCGTCTTCAAAATCAACAGGTAATGGTATTTCTGCATACTGGGTGGTGTCAATCGTTCCGCTACTGCGTTGAATGACATCACCATAATACCCCCTGTTTTCAAACTCGTCGGCAATTTCATACATATCCTTACCGTTCTTTATCATTTCTTCAATTTCATCATCAGAAATAAATGTTTCACCATCTTCTCCATTTCCAAATGAAAACCAAATGGATTCAAAATAAAGCTCTCCAAACAATTCGTTGTCAACAGCGTACTCTATTAAATCTTCTTTGTCTACACTGCTAACAATGAATGTTTCACCATCAATCTCTGCTAATACTAATTTCTGTGACATTATTTTTCTCCTTTTTTAACGTCCATTGGACTTTGTTTTATGTGATTGGATATCTCTCAATCACTATATATATTATATCACAATATTCACTACTTGTCAAGCCTTTTTTGAAAATTTCTCAAAAAATTTTTCAGACTTTTCAGCTATATACAGGCACTTAACCAACTTTTTCTTTTCCAGTTTGGCGTAAATAAAAAAGTGTCAAGCTTGACACTTTTTATTTCAATGTATATGTTGAAAACACTGTTGAAACAGTGTTAAAACATTGTTGAAAGCTGTTGAAAGTGTTTTTTAGAGTATGACCTAAAGTCCCACTAAGTATGACCTAAAGTCCCACTAACAGCAAATTATTGCCTATATACCGTTGTTTGTTTTCAGGACAAGTAATTAAGTATTAAATAAATTATTTCTAATTATTCCTAAGCAAAAAAATTAGAAGACTTATTGACAATAAGTCCCACTTGTGATATAATAGTAAATGGTGGTGAACTATATGGAAAAAAAAGAATTTGAACTAAGTCTAAGGAATGATTACTATGCAGTATGTGCAAATTCACTTATTAAGGCAAGTCAAAGAATGACATTGAGAGAAATGCAACTGATTCAACTTGCAATTTCTCAAATCAAAAGAGATGATACAAAATTAAACACATACACAACAACAGCGTCAGAACTTGCAAGATTTTTGAATGTTGATATTACAAATATCTATAAGCACTATGATCATATTACTGACAGCTTAATGGGAAACGTCATAAAAATCCAAGACGGTGATGAAATAAAAAAATTTCAATGGGTTTCATACTGCTCTTACAACAAAAAAACTCATGAAATAAAAATAAGACTTCATGATGAATTAAAGCCGTTCCTGATGGGACTAAAAAAGCTGTATACTCAAATTCCAATAGAACGTCTTATCGGATATAAGTCATATTACACATTACGCTTATATCAACTCTTGGTATGCGAATATGGTATTTCAAAGAAAAGTCATTATGAATTGACAATTCCTGAAATAAGAGATTTCTATGGAATAGAGCAGGACAAGTATACAAGAAGCAAAGACTTGTTAAAAAAGACTATTGCTGTTGCAATTGAAGAATTAAATGAAAAAGACTATTGTATAATAACAAATTATGTTGTTAATCATGATACACGAAAAAAAGGCACACCTGTAATTTCTGTATCGTTCGACGTAAAAGACTTATAATGCAGTATGCACAACCGGTGCAAACCGATTGTGCATACAAAAAATAATAAAACCACGGATAAAAAATCGTTGAATAAAATTTTTAAGAAATTTACAAAAAATTCGTAAAAAGGCTTGACATTCATTCAAAAATGTGGTATACTATTAACAGATAGAGAAATAAAAGATGAAGAAAATAAAAAAATCACCCTGCAGAAAGCAAAGGATTTGGCGATCCCTATTGCTTTCCTTAATCAGTAAGAAGCTCACACATCTGACTGACTTAGCAAGATGATGTTACCGCAGTTCCTACAGGAATACTGCGTTATCATAATGTGCAAGTCCTTCTCAGTGTACGCTTACAATTGATACTGGGGAGGACTTTGCTTTTTATTTCTTGTCACTAATCATATTTTTCATATCTTTGGTCGGATCTGGGGAATATGACAGCAACTTGAAAACTTAATATAGACTTGAATATCAAATGTTCTAACCATCGTGTCTGAAGTGCTGAACCGACAGACAGTATGCAATGACGATACCTGACAACTGTTTTCTCAAAAACGGAAGAAAACACCGCAAACCACTTGCAAATCAGCTAAGAATAAGGTATAATAGCAACAATGGGTATGGAACGTAGATAGACTAACACTCTATCCAAGTTGCAAGGAAAAGATTTCAAGTCACAAGCCGTAAGGCTTAATACACATTCATTGATGTGTGTTATATATTGTACCACAATTTTATGAATAATTCAAGTGAAAATAATGATAAAACAGTGGACAAAATGTAGAAAATAACAGCTTATATTTGACGTTATAACCAATACAAGAATATTTTATTTATATAACGTGAAATATGTGCTGTACGCACATAACAACGTGGGGGGCGGATAGCTAACGCTTTAGGACGGTTCGTTTAACCTTTCCCGTCCTTTCTCCACGTTTTTTTATTAAAAAGGTTAAGAGTAAAAAACGAAAGGCATTTTTACAAAATGCAGAAAGGTAAAAAAATGAAGAAGATTTGTATTTACAATGACAAAGGCGGTGTAGGTAAGACTACATCAGTAATCAATATTGCTTACGCAATGCACAAAAACAACAAAAAGGTACTCGTAGTTGACTGCGACAGACAGAAAAACTGTTTTTCCTTTTTTTCAGCTGAGTGCGACAGCTTACCAAAAGTAATTCCGACAGCTTACGAAAACATAAGCAACACTACTTACAGCAACTACAACGAATTAAGCGAAAGCGAAAAAGA
The DNA here is from genome assembly GCA_045627145.1 of Ruminococcus sp. Lineage (GTDB taxonomy): Bacteria > Bacillota > Clostridia > Oscillospirales > Ruminococcaceae > Ruminococcus. Next base: position 11,234 of record JAZQND010000171.1, read on the forward strand.
AGGTTACGATTACATTCTTTTTGATTTACCGCCTAATCTTACAGACACAGTTGTTGAGATACTCAATAGTTCGGACAAAGTTTACGTTCCGTTAATGCTTAGACAGTTTGAGCTGTCAGGTTTAGTTAACATCACAGAAGTTTGCAATGCTAAACTCGGTGGTATATTTGTTGTAATGCACAAGAACAAAAAGCAGGACAACGAAATTCTTGAAGAAGTAAAAAACTCACTCGGAAACAAAATGATGAAAGCCGTTGTTCCGTATGCTGAGAGCGTAATCAACTCACAGCGTGAACTTCTTCCGCTTGAAGTATACTTTACTGAAAAGAAAATACCACAGGCATTCAAAAACTGTTGGCGAATAGCTGATGCATATAACGAACTTGCTACTGAAATTATGGAAGGGGTTGAAGAATAATGAAAAATCTCACTTCAATGCTCACAAAAATTCAGAGCAACACAATCAGTGACGAAATCAAAATGATTAGTATTTCAGAACTTCACGATTCACCTGATAACTTTTTTCAGCTTAGTAATATAGAAGAATTAGCTGAAACAATTCTTGCACAGGGTGGAGTTAAGGAAAATCTTATAGTACGCACTCTTGAAACAGGCGGTTATGAGATAATAAGCGGTCACAGAAGAAAATCTGCTGTTCAGTACTTACTCGATAACGGTCACAATATCGGTAGCAAGCTCCCTTGTCTTATTCAGAATTATTCCGATGAAAACGATAAAATGATGAACCTGATAATGATGAACGTATCACAGAGAGTAATTTCTGATGCAGAAATGCTTGAATGCTACAATAAGTTACATAAAGTCTTTGAAGAAAAGAAAGCACTCGGTGAAAAATTCGGAAGATTAAGAAACAAGATTGCTGAAACTCTCAATGTAAGCACAGGCAAAATTGCTCAAATTGAAAACGTTCAGAAAAATGCAATTCCTGAAATCGTAGAAGCAGTTGAGAACGGAGAAATGTCAATCACAACCGCTAATGAAGTTGCTAAACTTGATAAGGATGAACAGAAGAAGATTGCTGAAAATCCTGAAAAAGCATATACAGAAGCGAAGAAGAAAAACGATAAGAAAAAAAGTGTCAAGCTTGACACAAAAAAAGAAGAAAAATCAAAACCTGAATCAGTTGTTAACTCTGAAACAGAAAGCACAGAAAATGACTTTGAAAAAGAAATTTTCGGTGATTCTCCCAATATTGACATAGAAGAAATCGCAGAGAGCATGGACACACTAAAAGATAAGATGCTTGATTTGCTCCAAAGATTCACTGTTTCTATCACAAATGCGGAAGACGAAGCTGTTGAGAACTTCATCGAAATGATGAAAGACGAACTCAACAAGCTGAATACAAAACATTCAGATTCAGAATTATTCGATATGAACGAAACAGATTTAATGTATTGATATAATTCACTTGACAAAAAATGAAAAATGATGTATATTAAGCTTATCGCAGACAACTGCGGTAAGCTTAATTTAAAAAGTGTCAAGCTTGACACAAAATTGAAAGGAAAAGAAAATGAAAAGAACAGCACTTTTAATTGCACTCATGCTTGTGTGTGGTTCATTAACTGCTTGTGGCAAGAAGAACACAGAAGAAAATACATCATCAAACACAGCTGTTGCTACAACTATCACTACAACAGTTCCGTTCGATTTTGAAGAAACAACTGTTGAAACCGAAAAAGAAAGCATTGACCTGAACGCAGAAAATGTAGAGATTGATCCATTTGAAAACTTTGAATTTCAGGTAGGCATAAATGATCAATTTAGAGAGCATTTCAATACTTTTATAGTTAATTCAGGTGATTTCTATGACAGCGAAATAGGACGTTTTTTATCAAAAAAAGTCGGTTTGACAGCGGTATGTGGATATGTAGATGGCGAACCTTTAGATGCAAAAAAGACTTATCCCGAAGGCACAGTAGTTACAGTTACTATGGAAAAAACAGGCATTGGCGATTTCGATGATTACATTGCGTACGCAAAAGAAAAAGGTGTTATACTTACAAGAAACTCAATTGATGTTGTTGTAAACTATAACCTTGATGAAGAAACAACAACTGAAACTGATGCTGAATAAAAAAAGTGCCAAGCTTGGCACATAATTGAATACGCATATAAACACTATCGAAAATTATTTTGATGGTGTTTTTTTATACCCTTTTATAAAATTGCCATTAATGGCAACTTTTTGAAAGTAAAAAAGGAGAATAAAAGAATATGAACTTAGAAATACAAGACATTTACACGTTTTTGATAGGCATGGGTATCGCAGTGATAATTGCTTTCGTGATTGCTTGTGTAATACTGAGTAAGATTGATAAGAAAGGCGGTAAAAAGTAATGTCAACAGGAGACGAACTTTCAGGTGCAGTGATTCAGATGGGAACACAAGTTGCAACAGAAACACTACAGATGATTTTCAAGATATTGGCTTTTTTAGGGCAAACTGTAAAGGAAGAAAATCGCTTAAATAAACAGATAGAGCTTGAAGAAAAAAAGCTTTTTATGGAGGGTAAGCTAAAAGGCAGAGATTTGTCTGATATTGTCGGAGGAGAACACTCACTTGCAGAACTTGTAAAAACAGCAAAAGGACACAGCGAAGCTTGTGTGCCGTTTTCAGATGGATATACAAAGGAAGAAAAAGATTTTCTTGTAAGTAATGCAAAAAAGAACTACGTTCCGATTGCGTTTCAGAAGAAAAATGACTTATACTATCCTGTTGTTCTGCAAAGAGATAAGCCGATGCTTCAAAGTTTTGCAACAGATTTAATGGTTCAGAAACTTGCCAAATGCGAAATTGAAAAAGCAATTAAACCATACAAGACAATGGGGTTAAATAAATGGGAAGTTCCGTTCATGAATGATTACTTTAATAAATTTGAAGTATCAGTTCAGTTCGGACAGACTGAAAACGGAAAGAATTTTGCATTGTACAGCAAATCCGACGAAAAGGTGATAAGCCTTGCAAGAAAAGAGTTTTTAAAACATCACAAAGAAGTACTTGATGTAAAAATAGAAACAAATGAACAGGCATATACCTTTAAGGATAATAAGGGAAATGAATTAAAAATTAATAAAGATATGCTTCCAAGACAAGAAGAACTGGCAAAGCTTATTGAGAGAACATTAGGCTATGAACCTACAAAAGCAAAGATGCTTTCAGCAAGATTTGGAGAATCACTTGACGAAGCTGAAAAGAAAGTTTTTTTCGATAAATCAATTATAAAGGATTTCACGAAATTTGAAACTAATATTGTAATGCAGGGCGAAAACCCTTTAAGCAGACAGTATGACTGCATGAGAGTTCAGCCAAAGTTCGACGAAAATCCTAAGATTATTTTTATAGACGAAAAAGGTAATTTTGCAATTCTTGAACCTGAAAGAATGAGCAATAAGAAGATGGCGAAAATTCTTGATGAAGAATTACACATCAAGGATAAAAAGACAATGGATGCTCTTGTTCAAAAAGCTCGTCTTGTATCTCTCCATTACAATACAATGGAAAAGGAAAACAAGTCATTTAGTTATAATCTTGAAAAATCGGGAGTTTATTCAAATCCGTCAACTAAGTCTGTTGATTTTAAGATTGACAGGGAAAGCGTTGATAAGGTCAACGTAACTGCAACAGCTACAACGAAAGACAATAGCACTAATACAACAAACTTCACATTCTCATTAAAGGATAAAGCAAAGTCTATTGAAGAATTAAAGAAATACAATGAAAAACTTGGACTTGATGAATTCGACAGCAACAACATAGCTAAAGAAGTTATAAAACGTGCTGATAAACAAGCTCCGCAAATGATACAGATTGATTCAATACAAGCTGAAAAGTATTTTGATAGTGATATTCCTAAAATATCAACCGCAAAAGCTACAATTTCACTTGGTGGAGTTGAGAAAGAAATCTCGCTCGGTGATATCGAAAAATCAAAGTCTGAAATTATCAAAAAATTCGGATGTGATGAAGAAACAGCTACTGCTACTGTAGAGCAGGGAAGAACTACAATGACAAGACCGCAGGAAAGCAAACTTCAAGAGTTCGGATATGATACAGAAAAACTTGAAATGGAAGATGCTGATTATCTTTTAGGAGAGATTAGTGAAAATCATTGGAAAATTCCAGAGGGGTTAGAACCCGATTCATATATTCCGTTTGCAGACCGCACACCTGAAATTGAATCACCAAAGATACAGCTTGAAAAGGATATACCCGATATTGAACTTGATGATGATAACGATATAGGTGGTATGTGATGAGAAAGTTCTTGCAGAAGATTAAGCTTAAATTAAACAAGCTTTGTGAAATATTAAAGCCTGTAATAGAAGAACTTTATAAAAATATCCTGAAAATATTCAAGCCTGAAAAGAAATCTGATTCAGTTGCAAAACCGAAGAAAGCAAGACTAAGCACCAAAATAATGTACGGAGTGATTTGCATTGTAATCATAGCATTTGCAATGTACGCAGGAGCAGAAGTTGATTATGCTAATGTTGATGGCAAAGTTGATTTGAGTAAACTTACAAATGCCAAAATTGGAGTTAATGATGTGATAACATCGTTGAAGAATAAAGGCAATGCATTGATATTCTCGTTGATTACAGCCGTTGCTTTAGGCTTATATTTACTTTACAAAACAACTGAGGACGGAAAGAGAACACACCGTAAAGGTGTTGAGTATGGTTCAGCTAAATGGGGCGAAGATAGCGAAATTAGTGAACTTGCTGATAAAACACCATACAAGATTATCCCATTTATGAAAGGAAATCGTTTTCAGTTTGATGTAAAAGGAGAAGTTTTAGGTTATAAGATTGATAATAACATTATCTTTTCAAAGGATGTAAAGCTGAACCTTGACACACACACTCACAGGCTGAACCTTAATAGTCTTATTATAGGTGGTTCGGGTGCAGGTAAAACAAGATTCTTTGCTTTGCCAAATATAATGCAGTTAAATACATCTTATGTCTGCACCGACCCAAAGGGCGAAATCCTTAGAGCAACAGGCAAAATGCTTGAACAGGCAGGGTACAAAGTCAGAGTATTTAATACTCTTGATATGGAACACTCACATAACTACAATCCGTTCAGATATTGTCTTAATCAAGAGGGGAAATTTGTTCCCGACAATGTACTTACAATGATTGAAGTTTTATTTTCAGCAACGAAAGGTGATGGCGAAAAACAGGACTTTTGGCAACAGAAAGGTAAGACAATGCTGCAAGCTATTATCTTCTTACTGTTTGAAGAAAGTGCGTATAATGCCAAGGTATATGATGATGGAAATGTAGTACTGGACTACAATGACAATCCTGTTATTGACGAAACAAAGCGTGACTGGACGCATTTGAATTTCTTTTCAGTTACGGAAAAAATGCGTAAGCTGAAATATCCTCCGAAAGGCAACAAGAACGGTGATTACTTCTTCATGGAAAGAGATGAAAATGGTGAGCTGATAAGAAAAAAAGGCGAAAGTCCTAAAGAATTCACAGAAAGAAAGAAAAATGCTTTCATTTGCGAACTGGACAAAGACTTCATCGAACTTGAAAAAAGAAATCCTAATGCACTTGCATTAAGACTGTACAAAGAAGTCAGAAACGCACCTGAAGAAACAGGACAATCATTCCTGTCAAGTGCAAACGTT
>JAZQND010000172.1:0-17439 GCA_045627145.1 Ruminococcus sp.
GGATGCACAGGATGTGAAGGCAGTAAAGAGGAGACAGAAACAAAGGTTGAAAATACAACAACATCAAGTGCAGCAAGCGAAACAGTAACAGAAGCAGCAGAAGAAACAACAGAAGCAGCAGAAGATGAAACAGAAGAAGCAGTTTCTCCAGCCGATGATTCATGGTATGAATATCATGATTTGAAATTCTACTGGCCGAATGAATATGAAAGCAGAAATTTGAATAGTCAGGCAACCAAGCATTCAAATTATGGTTCAGATGATGATATAATTTATACATGGGCTCCATGTTATAATTATGCATCAATGGATTTTTGTGAAGATCCTAATTATACAGCAAAGGACGTACCTGAAATAATTAAAAGAGATATTGGACGTAGAATAAGTCAGGATTTTGAGTTTTCTAATGTAAGTTCAGAATTTGCTCCTGAATCAGAAGAACCCAAAGAGGTTCTTGGCTTTGAATTTATCAAGCAGGTTGGAGTTATTCATGCAGAAGAAGAAGACCTTCGTTATGCAGCATATTTTGGTGTAATGGATATTGACGACTCGTTGGGCGTAAGAACTCCTATAGTATGGATAGCATATTCAAAAGCAGATGATGATGCAACAAAGGCAGAGCTTGAAAGACTGGTTGATACTGCTGCAGAGACTGCGATACTTGAAAAGAAATGATAAAAAAATAATATGATATAGGGAAAATTTGTGGGTAAGAAAGGAAAATTAATTAAATGAAAAAAGTAATCGCAATCATAACATTGGCAGCAGTGCTTGGATGCACAGGATGTGAAGGCAGTAAAGAGGAGACAGAAACAAAGGTTGAAAATACAACAACATCAAGTGCAGCAAGCGAAACAGTAACAGAAGCAGCAGAAGAAACAACGGAAGCAGCAGAAGATGAAACAGAAGAAGCAGTTTCTCCAGCCGATGATTCATGGTATGAATATCATGATTTGAAATTCTACTGGCCGAATGATTATGAAAGCAGAAATGAAAACTTTGATGGAACAAAGCATTCACACTATGATTCAGATGATGATATAATCTACACATGGAGTCCACGTTATTCTTATGCAACAGGAGGTTTGTGTGAAGATCCTAATTATACTGCAAAAGATGTACCTGAAATAATCAAGCGAAATATAGGAAAAATAATTAATCAGGATTTTGAGTTTTCTAATGTAAGTTCAGAATTTGCTCCTGAAACAGAAGAAGAAAAAGATGTTCTTGGCTTTGAATTTATTAAGCAGGTTGGAGTTATTCATGCAGAAGAAGAAGACCTTCGTTATGCAGCATATTTTGGTGTAATTGATTTGGATGATGGTGATGGCGTAAGAACTCCTATAGTATGGATAGCATATTCAAAAGCAGATGATGATGCAACAAAGGCAGAGCTTGAAAGACTGGTTGATACTGCTGCAGAGACTGCGATACTTGAAAAGTAAGTAATTAAAAAATATAATGATATCCTGATATAGGGAAAAAGGGGTTTAGGGAAAAAGGAGGAAAGTCATGACAAAAAAAGAGAAAGGTGCATTTTCAATTGATGCAGTAATCGGAATATTGGTATTTATGCTGACTATTCTTGCCATTATTTTTCTGGCACTTGTCATAAGAGTTCAGGCAAATATGCAGTATGCTATTGGTCAGACAGCAAAGGAAATTTCTGGTTATTACTATCTGCTTGATAAAATTGGCCTTACATCTATAACATCAGGTGCATTAACATCCGGCAGTGATCAGGCAGTAGCTGATTTAAATCAAAATATTGCAGTAGTTCTTGATTTCGGAAGTGCAGCTTCTGATACAGCAAGTGCTCTTTATGATGATGTTGAAGGTGCTATTACCGCTTCTGAATGGGAAGATTTTACTAATAACCTTAATAATGCATATACAGATGTAACTTCACTTGATACTTCGCAAATAAAAGATTTGCTTGATAATTTCAGCAAAGATGATGCTATCGGTCAGATAAAAGCAGTTTTGCAGATATTTGGTAAATCTATGATAAATAAATCGTTTTCATATTTTGTTGCTCCTTTTGTTTGCAACGCTCTTACACCAAAATATCTTACTTCAGGCGATATTGATGATTATTACAAAACAGTAGGTATAGATCCTGAAACAGTTGACTATACACAGTCACAGCTTCTTATGGACGGACGTTCAGTTAAAATTGTTGTAATGTATGACCTTGATATTTCCAAGCTTACTTTTGGTATGGTTAATCTTACAAAGCCTATAAAAATCAAGCAGGTTGCAGCAACTGCTGCATGGGTACGTCCAAATGAAACTGGTTCTGTTAAAAAAGTCAGCCAATCAAACGGCATTGAACCAAGTTCTGCTGAAGGCGGCGAAGGTGGAGAAGGCGGCGAATAATAAGCATTGTAATTCTAAAAGATAAGGAGTTAATTTAATGATAATTTTGCAATATCTGGTATTTATTATTCTTTCCTTAGTTGCCTCATGTGCAGCGGTCGTATTTCGGTGGAATTATCTTAAAAAAGATAAACTTAAAATCGGAAACATTCTTGAAAAAGAAAAGAAAATATTAATTCTTTTTGTAGTTTCTTACGTTGCAATTGCTTGTATAGGTGTATTTGTATTTAACAAAAGAAATTTGATACCGCCAATAGTTGGTGAATATATAATATTCTGGTGGGCAGCTGTTTTGTGTGCTGTTATTGACTATAAAGAAAAGAAAATTCCAAATGCAATAGTACTTTTTACAATTATTGTAAGAGTAATTGGAATTGTAATTGAATGTATCAATAAAAAACATATTGTTACAGATATTATTTTATCTTCACTTATAGGATTATTTATCGGCGGTTTTATAATGCTTGTATGTATGTTTATTTCCCGTGGAGGAGTTGGTGCAGGAGACGTAAAGTTTTTTGCAGCAATCGGTTTATATTACGGCTTAGCTGGAGTAATTTCAATAATGATGATGACTTTGTTCTTTGCAGCAATAGTCAGCATAGTACTTCTTTTAAGCAAGAAAGCTAAAATGAAATCTACAATTGCTATGGCACCTTTCATTTTGCTTGGATTAAGTTTGCATAATATTTTATCGTAAAAATGGAGTGCTGAAATAATGAATAGTAAATTACCTCAAATCATACTTGGAACATTGATACTTTTGCTTATTCTTTCATGGTCAAACGTGCTTGGATATAATGGAAAGCTTGATAAAGAGTATAATAATTATATTAAGCAGGCAGAGGAGAATGAAAGCAAAGAAATTTATATAGATGCAGTTCGTGATTATAATAATGCCTATAATATGCGTCCTGATTATGATTTAGCATTACATATCGCAGATCTTTATCTTAAACTTGATAAAAAAACAGAATATGCAAATACATTAAATAAAGCACTGGAAATTGATCCGAAAAAAGAGGAAGTTTATTTAAAGCTTATTAATTATTATGAAACACTCGGAAATTTAAACTTTGTTTATAGTACAGTTAAAAAAGGTCATGAGGCTATTCCTGAATCTGAAAAGCTTGCTGCAAGATTGAAAGAGATGCAGGGAAAATATACAACTACTTCACAATCAATTGAATCAATTAGTGATTGGTATTTTGCTCCAGGCAGTTCTTTAGGTTATCAGAAAGCCATCAAAGATGAGAAACCGGTGATAATTGATTCATCTTTTGGAATAGTCCTTAATGGTGAAGAATATCAGGAAGCAGGCTTGTTCCTGAATGATGTTGCACCTGTTAAGAAAGACAATCAATGGTATTACATTGACAGCAACGGTTATAAAAAACGTGTTCCGGAACGAAAAGCTGATTATCTCGGACCATATACCTCAAATTATGCACCGGCTAAGATAGACGGAAAATATGGCTATCTTGATGCGAAAATGAAAGAGTATTCTTTTGATTATGATTATGCAGGATGCTTCTATAATAATCTTGCACCGGTAAAGAAAGACGGAAAATGGGCTGTTATCAATAATTCATTCCAGGAAGTTGTTCCTTTTGAATTTGATGAGATACTCATGGACGATAACGATATCTGTTCTGTTGGAGCAGTGTTCTTCGCAAAGAAAGATAATAAATATTATCTTTATAACAGTGCAGGTACACTTATATCAGACGGTTTTGATGATGCAAAGCTATTTGTTTCAAATCAGCCTGCAGCAGTAAAAATCGGCAGTAAGTGGGGATATGTTTCTGTAACCGGAGAAATTGTTATTGAACCGCAGTATTCTGATGCAAATTCATTCAATAAGGATCTCGCTCCTGTTGAGTCCAAGAATAAAAAGGGCAAATGGGGCTGCATAGACATTAATAATGAAATTGTTATTGAGCCTGAGTTTGATTACATGGGCTCATTCATGAATAATGGATATGCAGAGATAGAGAATGAAGACACAGGTAAAAGTCAAAAATATATAACAATAAAGTCTTATGAATAGGTGTGAATGCTATGCTTACAAAACTTCAGAAGGGCAGCAATACTTATGCTGTATACGAGGAAAAGTGTGATTTATCTGACCTTGATAATGTCAGTATTCAGATGATCAACAGTAATCAGAAACTGAATATCGGTCTTGCACCAATAATGTATGATGCGATGAACGACGAATGTGAAAAGATTATGTTCGACGTTACAGGACGAGTTAATTTGAATGATTATCTTTCATCAAAGATGGACCAGAATACATTCAAGAATATTCTTCTGAATATCATCAATACAATTGAGGGTTTTGATGAGTATATGATAGAAGTCGGACAAATAATGCTTGATATTGATTGCGTGTTTATCAACGAAGTAACAAAATCAATAATGTTTCTTTGTCTCCCTGTTAAGGGAAAAAATACAGAAATCAAACTTTTTGAATTCTTCAAAAAAATTCTCGAAACAAGCGACGTAGAGTGGGATGTAAATCAGTATAATTTCTTTGGTCCAGTATATAATGTGGTAAAGAATGAAGGTTCGTTCTCACTTGAAAATGTTAAAACAGCTCTTGAACCTGCAAATACGCAGCTTCAGGATGAAAAGGAATCCCCTGAATCTTCAAATATGACTCAGGAGCCAGAGCTTGTTGCAGAAAGCGTTATTCCTGTTCAGAACACAGTTATTATCGAAAACACTCATGTTGATGAGCCGGCTGAAAATATTCAGATTCCTCAGCTTACCAATATGAAAAAACAAGACCAGAAGAAAGGTCTTTTCGGAAAATTGTTTGATAAGAAAAAAGAGCCTAAGGTTAAAGAACCAAAGGTTAAGGAACCAAAAGCAAACAGTAAAGGCAAAGACGACGGTCCTGTTGAAGCAAAAGGACTTGCTGCACTTAAAAAAGGTTCTTCAAAGAAGGACGACAAAAAAGGCGGCATAAAGGTACCAAATCTTGTTCCGCCTACCAGTACACCTATGAGTGTTCCGCAAGTACCTGTTCAGCCTGTGCCAAGTCCGCAGACTCCACTTCAGCAGCCTGTTCAGATACAGCTACCTGTTATGCCGATTCCGCCTATTCAGCAGCCACAGCAGCAGCCTGTCAGCAATTATAATGCACAGCCCGTACCTGATAACAGAAATAGTCAGCCTGACGGAAACAACATCAATCCTTATAATGTATTGAATTCACAGCCTGTTGCTAATCAGCAGCCAAGTGAACCGGTTTCAGCACCTGCAACTGATTGGGTTACATCTGCACCTGCACCTGCACCTCAGTCGCAGCGTTCAAGAATTGAACCTCCGCCGAGACCTGCACCTGTTGCAAGACCGGCTCAGCAAAATGATAACGATTATGTAGGAACAACTGTTCTTAATAATCCTTTTGCAAATTCAAGCCCTGAAACAACGGTATTGAAGAGTAATCAGACAGCAAATGCTTATCTTGTCAGAATGAAAGACAGACAGAGTATACAGATTACAAGCACTACATTTTCAATCGGCAGAGACAGAAATGACCAGTCACTCTGCATAAACGACAATACTGCTATAGGTCACAAGCACGCTTGTATTATAAGAAAAGGCTCGAAATTCTATGTTATTGATAACGATTCAATAAATCATACATATATCAATGATATTATGATTGAACCGAATTTTGAGTTTGAAATTAAAAACAGGGACAAGATTACTTTCGCTGACGAAGATTTTGAATTTTCTATTATTTAAAAAATACCGCATAGGGCAATACTATATTGCTTTATGCGGTGTTGCCATAAATTTTCGAAAATATTTTAGCAATAAGGAAGTGGGAGAAATGGACTACATAGTGTCAGCTTCAACCGACAAAGGACTCGTTAAGGATACCAATCAAGACAGCTATGGTGTCAGAATTATTGATTCCAAAATAGGAAAGGTGGTTTTTGCTGTTGTATGCGACGGTATGGGGGGTTATTCAAAAGGAGAACTTGCAAGTGGTACTGTTGTGGCAGCTTTTGATTACTGGGCAGAAAAAAAGCTCCCTATGCTTATTGATAAAGGTTTGACAGAAGCCGTAATATGTAAGGAATGGAATGCTCTTGTCAAGCAGTGCAATGAGAAAATAATGCAGTATGGTCTGCAAAACGGAATAAATCTCGGAACAACTCTCACAGGTATTATGATAACAGAATCCAAGATTCTTGTGATAAATGTGGGCGATTCTCGAGTTTACAGAATAGGTGATGATGTTGATCTCCTCACCAAAGACCAGACCATTATCGCTCAGGAAATTGAAATGGGCAGACTTACCGAAGAACAGGCCAAAACCGATCCAAGACGAAGTGTCCTTCTTCAGTGTATAGGTGCTTCAGATGTGGTTGTGCCTGATATAACAATAGATTCATCAGAAAAGAATGTTATTTATCTTTTGTGCAGTGACGGTTTCAGACATGAGGTTTCACAAAAAGAAATGCAGGCGTGTCTCAGTCCTGATTTTATGACGGACTGCGATAAGATTAAGCATAATCTTGATGCACTTATAAATTTGAATAAACAGCGTCTTGAAAGAGATAACATAACAGCAGTTGCAATAAGAACTTTCTGAAAATATATTGGAGGTAGCTATGCTTGAACAGGGCAGTGTTATTGATGGAAAATACAGAATATTAAGTGAAATAGGCAGGGGCGGAATGAGTATCGTCTACCTTGCGATAAACGAAAAAGCAAATAAAACATGGGCAGTTAAGGAAATAAGACGTGACGGAAAAAATGACTACAACATGGTTCGTCAGAGTCTTATTACCGAAATCGAAACACTGAAATCGGTAAATCATCCTAAACTTCCGAGTATTATCGACGTTATCGAAGATGAGGACAGCTTTATTATCGTAATGGACTACATAGAAGGACGTTCTATGGACGCAATTCTCGCAGAAAAAGGTGCCCAGCCTGAAGAATACGTCAAGGAATGGGCAAAACAGCTCTGTGACGTACTCGGATACCTTCATTCATGCGATCCGCCGATAATTTACAGAGATATGAAGCCTTCAAATATCATGCTCAAGCCAAACGGTGATATCTCAATTATAGACTTTGGTACAGCAAAGAAATACGAGATAGCCCTTGAATCGACCACAGGTCTTGGTACGGCAGGATATGCAGCCCCGGAACAGTACGGCGGCAGAGGCAGAACCGATGTCAGAACGGATATTTACGCTCTTGGAATGACTCTCTATTCGCTTCTGACAAATATTGATCCAAGAAGAACCGTAATCGCAGATAAATCAATAAGAAAAATCAATCCGAATTTTTCAAGAGGTCTTGATAAGATAATAGTAAAATGTACACAGGATGAGGCAAGTCTCAGATATCATTCTTGTGCAGCACTTATGTATGACCTCAATCATATTGACCAGCTTGATGAAGTATACAGAAGAAAATCAAAAATAAAGATAGGTGCGTTTGCCGCCTCAAGTCTGCTTTGTGTTGCATTTGCCGCCACAGGCTGGGGATTCAGGAGCAAGGCGATATCAAGTGCTACTGATAAATATCAAGAATACATTGATTTGGCAGCAGCTTCATCAAATTATGCAGAAAAAATTGAATTTTATAAGGAAAGCATTAAAATTCCGGATAAGGCAGGCGAAAAAGCAGCCTATCTTGGTCTTATCGACGTTTATCTGAATAACGATAAGGAAAGTCTGTTTACAGACGATGAAGCCGCCGAAATAGAAAAGCTTATTATGGCAAATAAGAACGAGATCATAAAGGATAAGGAAAGATACGTTGAGATATGCTATGAAATGGGAAAAGCTTTCTGGTATCATTATGATTCTTCAGAACATCTTGAACGTGCCAAAAGAGCATATAACTGGTTCAGATGGGTAAACGAAAATTCCGATGAAAACTATGATAACCATAACATGGCTCTTGTTTATGAAGCAATCGGAAAATTCTATACCGATATCATAGCCAGAATAAAGGACGGCTCCGATAAGGGAATGTATGCACCGCTGTATTCAAATATCATGTCGCTTATGGATAAGGTAGTAGGCAATGAAAATGAAAATGCCCTCATAAAGCTTGAACTTCTGGAAATGGCAAGAAGTGCAATGCATGAGTATGCTACCGGCTTTAAAATCGACGGTATCACAAAGGTACAGATGGACGAACTTTATGAACAGATAGAGAAATATCTCGAACAGATAGAAAAAGTTCAGTTTTCTGACTATATTGACGATAAGCGAAAAGAAACAGAGTCCAAAATGACAGATACCAAGGAAGCAATTGAAATAGCATACTATACAAAGGAAGGAGCTTGAAAATATGAGCGTTGAAATGATGCAGAGACTTTCTTTGATTTTCTTTATTGCTTCCGGAGTTATGCTTATCACAGCAGTAATCCTGTTTTTCGCTCTTAAAGTTCCGAAGCTTTTCAGAGAACTGACAGGTATTGCTGCTAATCAGGGCATTAAGAATATTGATTTTAAGCACTCTCAGGTAGAATCATCAAAGCTTAAAATGAATAAAAGCTCAAGACTCAGAAATATAATGACAAATTCAGGCAATCTGAAAGAACCAACAGGAGAAAATCTGCCATATAACGGCGAAACACGCAAGCTCAAAACAAGAGAACTTGTAAATGATATGCCGCTTACAACAGTTCTTATCAGCAATAAAAGCGGAAAAACAGCAAGACTTAAACCTCTTGAAGGAACAGAGGTTGAGTTTCCTGTTATTGATCCGAATAAAAAAGCAACCGTGCTTTTTACACTTGATTATATGAGTACACCGGAGATAATAGAATGAACAAAGTTAAAAAAATGTACGCCTTTTCCCTGACATCAGCATTTATTGGTGCATTAGCCTTGTTCAGCATAAATTTCATAGGTGACCTTTCAATGCTGAATGGCACTAAAATAATAGTAATGCGTATACTTGGAGCGTGTTTATGGGGCAGTTTGGCAGTTGAAATGGTATTGCTTTATTCAGTTAACAGCTATAGAAAAAGAAATCAGACCATCAGCAATCAGAAGGAAAGAAAAATAGGGTTTATATCGTTCAATAAAAATATTTACGGCAGATGTGCGGATATAGTAATGATAACGGCATTTTTGACCATATTAATATTTATAGTCGCAAAAGTAAAAACAAGAGCATTAATAATAACAGTGTTAAGTGTTTTATATTTATCAGTTAACTTACACAGCTTTTTTAATGGAGTAAATTTTGTATTTTTATATGAAGGCGATTTAAAAGGAGAAGAATTGACATGAAAAAGAACAAAGCGATAAAAAGAATTCTTGCCTCGTCATTGTCAGTAGCTTTTACTGTTAGTTCTGCACCGATATACGTTTTTGCAGAAGACAGTACATCAACAGCTTTAACTGTGACAGCCACAGATTCAAAAACAACTGTCACAACTGTTTCGGAGGCAGAAAAATTAAAAGAAGATATAGTAACAGAAAAAGAATGCGATTTTGAGATAAGTGTTTCAGGAAATGGAAAAATCCTGATAAATAATGAAGAACCGGCTAATTTTAAAGCAGAATCAGGTGAAAAGGCTCTGATAACAGCTTTTGTTCCTGAGAAAGAAAAGGATTTCTATAAATTCAGATGCTTGAAAATTAACGGTGAAAAGGTTGAAGCTGTTGAAAATGAAGACGGTTTGTTTGAATATGAATATACCGTTCCTGAACAGCTTCCTGAAAAAATAACAGTAGAAGCAGAATTTAAGCAGATATATACTGTAAATCTTGCTTACAGCGAAGCCGGAGAAATTGTACCGATAGAAAATGAAAAGCCTGAAAACTGCCCTGAAATGGGTGAAGTTGAAGTTTTGAAAGAAGAAGTTACATCTTTGTGTGCAGTTCCGTTTGAGAATTACTGTATAAGCGGTGTTTTTCTGGACGGCAAAGCTGTTGAACCTGAAAAACTTGAATTTGATGAGAACGGTTCGCTTACTTTTGAGCTATCCGAGGAAAACGCAGAAAATGATATCAGAATTGAGTTTTCTGCAATTGAATACAGCATTGAAGCAGAAGAAGCTGAAAACGGTTATATTGAAATTGCAAAAGACTATGCGGAAAGCGGAAAGTCTGCTGAAGTATGCATAAAGCCGGAAAACGGATGGTATATCAGCAGAATTTATGTAAACGATGTTGAAGTAAGCGTTAAAAGAGGAAATATAGAGGAAAATTTTGTTGTTACAGACTATAAGAGTGGCAGTTTCCTTATTGACAAGATAAAAACTGACATAACTGTAAGAGCTGAATTTGAAGAAATTTCAAATATTCCAAATATCTCAAATCCGGTTGTCCGTGAAGACGGCAGTGCAGAAACTCAGGAAAAACATGAATTTTGTGATTTCTACTTCATTCCGCCTGAAATGCCGGAAAAGAATGTCGCTTACGGTACTGAATTTCTTGATGTCGGAATAAACGTAACTGTTCCCGATGACGGCGAAATTACAGAGATCAAATATTGGTTTGATGACGAAGATCCGGAAACAAAGGCAGTTTCCATTCCAACAGACGGCAGAAAAATATCTTTCAATGCAAAAGAACACAGCGGCGAAAACGTTTTTCTCCATTGCTCTGTGACAGATTCAAACGGACATACAGCAACCAAGACTTATGGTATGTGTATAAATGCGATAAAGCCTGAAATATTGTCCGTTACAGGTGATGGCGAGGTGCTTCCCGAAGCTTTGGACGGTTGGTATGCCGATGAGAGAAATATCACCGTAGTTATCAAGGATAAGGGCTACACCATGAGAGAGGACGCTGATGCGTTCCTTATCGACAAAAACCATACTCCTCTTACAAAAGAACAGAAGGAAGCCATGATAAGCTGGAGTATAGTTGGCGGAAATCTCGTGGCAAATATCTGCTTCAATGACGACGGCGAATACAGATGGAGTATTAACTATACAAATAATGCGGGCAACAGTAATGTACCGCTTGATATTGAAACAAATAACAACGAGTTTGCCTTCGCAATCCACAGGTATAACGAACAGGAGATAAAGCGTTATAGTATCAGTGACGGTTCTTCAAGCTGGAATGATGTTCTTGACGTTATTTCATTTGGTCTGTTCAAAAAGAAATATACTGTCAAGGTAAATTCACCAAACAGCTATAATGTTAAGGAAATAGTTTACTATAAGGAAGTGCTTAACGATAAGCCGCTTATCACTAAAATCGAGCAGAATAGCAAAAAGAAAAAGGAAGAACTTGAAAAGCTTTATAAAGATGGAAAATTCATAGCTTCTTCAAACGGCATTGAAGTTTCAGGCAACGAAAAAGCAATAGTTTATGCGAGAGTAACAGATAAAACAGGTAATGTTATTTATCTCGGTACAGACGGTCTTATTGCAGATGATAAAAAACCGGATCCGTTAATTATCACAATTGATAAAAGTCAAGGTCATTTGCTTGATAACGGAATGCTTGTTTATAATACTCCGATTCCCGTACACGTTGAATTAAACGAGAATTACTTAGAGGGTGAGGCATTTTCCGGTATTAAATGTGTAAGCTACTATATTGCCAAAAATCTTACTCACGTTAATAATTCAGATGCTGACAAGGTACTGTATGACTGGGACAGAGTTGTTGACCATAACGAATTTAAGGATAAGCTCTCTTTTGATTTTACTATAGATCCAAAGGAGATTTATAACATGGACGGATTATCTGTCCGTGTAGAAGCCTACGATAACGCAGGTAATGAAATACGTTTAAGTTCTGATGTTTTTGGATTTAATCTTGATAAAAACAGCGTTTCCATACAGTTTGACAGCACAAAGCCTCTGAATGAAAAATATTTCAAAGCAAGAACAGCAGTTGTTGAAATAGAAGTTGAAGAAGAAGGTGGACGTTCAAAAGATGAAACCTTTGATGAGGAAAGTGCAAACAAAGCTATTCTTGATTATTTCAAATATTCAGGTGACAGTGAAACTCCGATAGTAATTTCAGAGTGGAACCATAATAAATTTTCCCATACTGCTACTGTTACCTTTGCAGGAAATGGTGAATATGCCTGTGGTTCTGAATTTAAGTATGTCAATCAGGCAGGCAACGGCGTTTCCGAACTCAGCGTTATGGGCGGAGCAAACGACACCTTTGTTATTGATTCAGATGCACCAAGAGGAAAAATAACCATTGAGGATAATTCTTGGGAAGACCTCTTTGATACAGTAACATTCGGAATTTTTAAATCTCTCCGTGGAACGGACGAAAGCCTGAAAGCCGTTATTGAGGGTGAGGACGATACCAGCCCTGTTGCTGTTGATTACTATATCTCACACAGCGATACACCTCTTGAAAGTGGCGACCTCGATAAGCTCAATGAAAATGAGTGGACTCAGCTTTACAGCGAGAATACCGCAAACAAGAATAATGTAATTGAATTTAAACAAGACGATAAATACGTTGTTTATGCAAGAGTAACCGATAATGCAGGAAATATTAAATATCTGTGTTCAGACGGTCATATTATTGACAGCAGGGAAAGCGATATTGAGCTTACTGCTCTCGGTTTCCTTGAAGAAAGAAACGGTAATAACGGCAAAACCTATGTCTATAACAGCAGTTCCAAAACAGCAGATATCCGTGTAAACATTAACGAAAGTGAAAAAGTAAATTCAGGTATCAAGTATATTAAGTATAACCTCGAAAGCAGCGGCGGAAAAGATGAATACGTTCTCTATTCAAATGAGAAGGATACTCCGCTTTTCCCGAAATACAGCTATCAGGACGTTATTAAAATAGACACTGCAAAGTATAATTTCAGTGATCTGAAATTTACCCTCACTACAGAGGATAATGCAGGAAATGTCAACAGTAAAAGTATGTATTTCGATATTGACGTTACTAAGCCTCAGGTCATACTTGAATATCTTGATGACGACAGCAGTTCAATCAGCAATGGAAACAGCGGCGATGTTTATTTCAACCGTACAAGAAATGTCAAGGTAACCATTGTTGAACGTGATGAACACTTTGACGAGGAAGCTGCATTCAACAGTATCAAAATAAATGCAGTTGACGCAAAAGGAAACAGCGTGTTAAGTATACCGCCTAACGTTAAAAACTGGGATAACTGCGGAAAATGGAATACAGAATACGTTGAAGGCGATAAGGACAAAACACGTCATTCTATCACCATTCCTTTCAAAGATGACGCAAAATATGAATTATCAGTAAATTACAGCGATACAGTGAAGAATGCTTCAGCTAAGGCGGAGGTCAAAGGAAATCTTGCCGATCCATATAAGTTTACTGTGGACAAAAATGCCCCGACAGGTATAATTTACATGGAAACAGCAGAAGGCAGAGTATCAAATTCAACAGAGCTTTTCAGAGATGTTAAATACAGCGTTCTTTCAAAAGAATGGATAAAAACATGGTGCAATGCCGATGACATTACTTCACCTATCAGAGAAATAAGCTATTTCAAATCTTCCGATGCAGAGGCTTATACAGCAGAAAAACTTGATACTGTTACAGCATGGAAGAAATTTGATGAGTTTAAGATAACACCGAATGAGCATACTGTCGTATACGCAAAAATTGTTGATATGGCAGGCAACAGAACTTATATCAGCACAAGCGGTATCGTTGCCGATAATGCACCGCCGCAGGAGGAACTTGTTGCACCTGTAATTTCTGTTACAGCCAATAATGGTTCAGGCGGTATCTATAACGGCGATGTAAATATTAAGCTGAAAGTTGAAGATCCTGTTGTAAACAATTCATATTCCGGACTTCTTGAGGTAAAATACGAGGTTCTGAATATGGGCGTTCCAACAACAAACGGTGAGGAGGTTCTTTACTTCTTCAATAATCCTACCCCTGACAGGTCTGAACTTCAAAGAGAATGGAGTGCCGAAAGGATTATTTCTGCAAGCGAAAATAACAGTAACGACGTTCTTGTTAAGATATGGGCAAAGGACAGAGCAGGAAATGAATCCTATAAGGAACTTCCGCTGAAAATTGACGTAACTCCGCCTGAACTTAGCATGACTTATACTGAAGACAAGGCAGAAGGCTCAAAGGAAGGCTACTACCGTTCAAAAACTGCCAATATTACCATAAAAGAACGTAATTTCAACAGCGATGACGTTATTGTAAATGTCACAAGAAACGGCTCAACCTATCCTGTAGGACTTGACTGGAGCTATGCCGGCAGTACTTCATCAAGCTCAAATGGTGACGACAGTCTTTATTCAGCATCATTGCCGTTTTCAGAGGACGGTACATACGGCTTTGAGGTAGTATATACCGATATGGCTGGAAATACAGGCAATACAATAAGCGATTCAGGCTTTACTGTTGACGCTACTGTTCCAGTTATAAACGTTAATTACGATAATAAAACTCCTTCGCAAAGCGGTTACTTTACTAATGGCAGAGAAATAAATATTGATATAGACGAGGAAAATTTCAGTGACACAAATGTAAGCATAACCGTTCAGAGAACTTATGACGGCGTAAAATCTGACGTTTCAACCGATACCAAGTGGGAAAATTCCAACGGTAAGCACTCAACAAAGCTCGTTCTTGATAAGGACGGCGACTATACCTTCGATATGAAATTTACAGATGAAGCCGGAAATGCAAACGATACTTTAAACTTCAATGACAGCGAATCTGCACAGAAGTTTACCATTGATACGGTCGATCCTGAACTTGAAATGAACGTTAACGGTAAAAAGGTTACCGATACAGACCTTAACGGTGCATATTCAGGTGAGGTCATTCCGATGATAAAGTATTCCGATATCAACCTTGATGAGAAAAATGTGAAAATTGAACTCAGCGGTTCAAAAGTTTCTGTAAAGCAAAGCAAGTTTAACAATGACGAAATATCTTTTGAACTGACAAGTACATCAGGTAAAAAGGCAAAGTGGAACGGTAAGGTTGAACCTGTTCTTTCTGAAAACGGAAATGTTATCGGAAGAAAAATAACTATGGACGATTTCCCGAAAGAAGGGGAAATGAAGGAATTTGACGATATCTATACGCTTAGTGCATCTGTTTCTGATAAATCGGGACGTAAAAAACAGCAGACAATGACATTCTCGGTAAACCGTCATGGTTCAACCTATGATATGAGTTCGCTTGATAATCTGCTTGGAAAATATGTCCGTGAACCAATTGATGTTACTATTGTTGAAATCAACCCGAATAAGCTGAAAAACCAAAAGGTTACTATTTTCAGAAACGAGGTTTCACAGGTTCTTAATGAGGGAACAGATTATACCGTTGAATGTGAAGGCGGAAACGGCAAGTGGTATTCATATACCTATAAGATAAAACGTTCAAATTTTGAAACAAACGGTGTCTACAGAATCAGCGTATTCTCAACCGATGCTGCTGACAATATTTCCGAAAACAACCTTGAATCAAAGGATAATGAGGTATATTTCGGAATAGATAACGAAGCCCCCAAAATTATAGTTGCAAACCTCGAAAGCAAAAAGGCATACGCTGAATCAAGCAAGGATATAGTGTTTACAGTTAATGATAATATTAAGGTCAAGGAAGTCATACTGTATATTGACGGTTCAAATAAGCCGGAATACAGATGGATAGGTGATGAGCTTGACAATATCCTTAATAATGACGGTGAATTCCATTATCTTATGGCAGGAAATATCAGCAAGGCACGTTCACTGAAAATAGTTTGCAATGATGAAGCCGGAAACAGCGGAAGTGAAAATATAACTGATTTTTATATCACAACCAATGTAGGTGTACGTCTGCTGCATAATAAAGTTGCAGTTGGCGGAGCAATAGGCGGTCTTGTTGCAATTGTCGGAGCAATTATTGCAATTTTCAGAAAAAAAAGAAATAGCTGACATTTATAGGCAACACCGTACAAAGTCGTCGGACGTGCTTTGTGCGGTGTTTCTATAAGAAATCGTTTACATAGAAGTCTGCAATATGCATATAAATCTGTTTTCATTCTCTATGCAAACAAGTTATTGCCCACCAATTAAACATTCGTATTTCAAGGCGAAAGACAGGGAAACGTCTTCATCAGTAAGGCGTTTCCCATTTTCAGGTTAAGGAGATATTTATGAAAAAATTTTTAAAACTTAGTACAGCTTATTTGTCAGCATTTTGTCTTGTTATGACTCAGTTCAATTCATTTTCCGTTTCATCTGAAACAAATATCCTTTTGGGTGATATTAACGGCGATTCTCGTATAACAGCAGTTGATGCTTCGATGGTATTAACTGAATATGTCAGTACCTCATCAGGGCATTCTGCCGAATTTGACGAAAAACAGAAAAAGGCAGCAGATGTTCAGAGCGACGGACGTGTTGATGCTCAGGACGCTTCAATTATTCTCAGCTATTATGCTTACTGTTCGGTTTATGATACTATTTCCATGCATGAGTTCATTTTTGGTAAGCCTGAAACAAATGTCAAGCCTGCCTCAATTGACCTTTCAGAAGTCCCAACCTTTACGGAAAATCCTTATATTATGCTGAATAATAACATTCCATTTTTCAAAGCTGAAAAATTCGGAGATGAATCATTTGAGTATTACAGTCCGCTTGATGAACTGGAAAGATGCGGAGTCTGTATGGCTTGTATAGGAGAAGACCTTATGCCGACGGAAGAAAGGGGAAGTATTGGTTCTGTGAAGCCGACAGGCTGGCATCTTGAAAAATATGATATCGTAGACGGTAAATACCTCTATAACCGCTGTCATCTGATAGGCTACCAGCTTACGGCTGAAAATGCCAATACACAAAATCTTATAACAGGTACACGTTATCTTAATGTTGACGGAATGCTGCCGTTTGAGAACCAAACCGCAAGCTATACTGAAAAAACTCACAATCATGTACTTTACCGTGTTACACCCGTTTTTGAAGGCGGTGACCTTGTGTGCAGAGGAGTGATAATGGAGGCTTGGTCAGTTGAGGACGGCGGAGCAGGTCTTTGCTTCAACGTTTTCTGCTATAACGCACAGCCGGGAGTTACAATCGTCCTCAAAACAGGCGACAATATGCTCTCAAGCAGAGAAACG
>JAZQND010000173.1:0-3730 GCA_045627145.1 Ruminococcus sp.
TAAGGGAACCTTCCATGGAAATAGCATAATCAATGCCACGTCCAATGAAAAATGCATCCTTAACATTCGAAAACTTGGAAGTAAACCACTGGATACGTTCCTTATCTTCAAGAATCTTTTCAATTTTTTCAGGTATAGTATAGATATCCTTAATGAGCTTATCATAAGTTTCGTCATCCATTTCGCCTCTTGCCTTTGCAAAACCGACTGCAAGGAGATAGCCTGCGATAAGCTGTGTACTGTAAGCTTTTGTTGTGGCAACTGATATCTCAGGACCGGCAAGCGTATAGAAAACGTTATCGGCTTCACGGGCAATTGAAGAACCAACTACATTTACGATACCGAGAGTCTTTATGCCATTATCCTTTGCTTCACGGAGAGCAGCAAGACTATCTGCCGTTTCGCCTGACTGACTGATAATAATTACCATACTGTCCTTTGCAAACGGCATTTTTCTGTATCTGAATTCGGAAGCAAGTTCAACTCTTACAGGAATTGAAGTAAAGTCCTCAATAACATACTGTGCAGCCATTCCGACGTGATATGCTGAACCACAGGCAACAATGTAAATGTGTGATATTTTCTTCATTTCCTCGTCAGTAAGACCTATTCCGCTGAAATCTATCTGACCGTTCTTGACAACTGAATTTATAGTATCTCTTACAACCTTTGGCTGTTCGTGGATTTCCTTGAGCATAAAGTGTTCATATCCGCCCTTTTCAGCAGCTTCAGCGTCCCACTTTATTTCAGTAAGTTCCTTTGATATTTCCTCACGGTCGATATTATAGAAAGTAACGCTGCCTTTTTCAAGCTTTGCGATTTCCATATTACCGATATAATATACATTTCTTGTGTATTTAAGAATTGCCGGAACATCGGAAGCGACATATGTTTCGCCGTTTGAAATTCCGATTATCATCGGGCTGTCTTTTCTTGCTGTATAGATTTCCTCCGGGAAAGCCTTGAACATAACCGCAAGAGCGTAAGAACCTCTTATTCTTACCATTGCACGGGCAATTGAATCAACAGGACCAAGATTATATTTCTTAAAATAATAATCAATAAGTTTTACAGCAACCTCTGTATCGGTCTGTGATTTGAAGGTGTAGCCGCTTTTTGAAAGCTTTTCACGAAGCTCCTGATAGTTTTCGATAATACCGTTATGAACGGCAATAACATTTTCGTCGTCACTTGAATGAGGGTGAGCATTTACAGCAGAAGGTTCACCGTGGGTAGCCCAGCGTGTGTGACCTATTCCGCAGCTTCCTTTTACAGCGTCGCCGTTATTTGTCATTTCCTTCAGAACTTTGAGTTTACCCTTTGCCTTAACGACTTCGGTATCGTTTTCGCCGTCACGAACAGCGATTCCGGCTGAATCATAGCCTCTGTATTCAAGTTTTGAAAGTCCGTCGAGCAGTATGGGGGCAGCCTGAGCGATTCCTGTAAAGCCAACTATTCCGCACATATATTAATCCTCCGTATATTAAGTATTATTTCTCCAATATCAAGGCATCACACCATAAAATATTTCTGATAATTCCATAAATGATGCCGTAACAGAAACAAAGTCCTGATAAGAATAATTATATCTCATATCAGGACTTTTGTCAACTATTTCCGATGCAGAGCCGTCAGCGGCATCATTTGCTTTTATAGACTAAAGCTATAGCCGAGCGATATAACAACTTTTTCAGCTATTAGTATTTGAACGCTGAATAGCCTCTTTTTCGATTTTTTTATAGAGAAAAATATCCTCTCTGCTGTTTATTTTAAGACTTCCCTGTTTCTGATAGTCAGCAGCTTTAGTGTTTTGGCGGACAGTTTTCATTGATGAATACATTGAACCAACGACGATTGCTGCACTTATAAGACCTATAAGAAGGCAGATAAGGAATGTTTTACCTGTATTCTTTTTTGGAGCAGTTTTTTCAGTTGATGAACTGTTTGAAAGCTGCTGAACGCAAATATAATCTTCAGCAGTATCAGCCTCATAATCCTCACAGCAACTCATGCTGTAACTATAAGAATTATCGTAGGTATTGACATAATCGGCAGAAGCACTTACTGAAACAGAACCGGCCGCAAGAATAATTACAGAAAGAAATGCTGAAGCAGTTTTTTTGAAATTCATTATTTTTTCCTCCTTACGCTTTACCAAGTATTTTGGCAATTATGAAGCAAGCAGCCGTAACACCTGCGGCAATACCTGCAAACCAGCCAACTGCGGCAGAAATGTTTATTGGCAGATTTCCTACAAATTTGCCCGTCTGACCATTCATAGCAAAGGTATATTTATTACCGTTCCATGATGTATTGAGTATCCATACAGGATACATTGCGTATTTTGCAGTTCCGTTGCTGAGGATTATGCTTCCGCTTTCTCTTGTGACAGAATCGTAGCCCTGAACAGTATCACGGAAAACGTCTTCTGTTGAGTTTTTGATACGCTTATTGGCAGCAGCAACGCTCTGTTCAGCAGTAACGTCATACTTATCAGCAAGATAACCCGAAAGATATGCATTCTGGAAAGGAACTGCATCCTTGAAGTCAAATGGTTCGATAGACTGCATAAGTTCGTCCTGCATTTTGGAAGAACCATCAACAGGTACACGCTCAAATGCGACCTTTCCTCGTCTTGCAACAGAATAATACATTTTTTCTGTATACTTGAAATTTGAATCAGACCATGTATGTCTTTTTTCACACTTGTATCTTATATCTGCATCAGCCTCTGCATCAAAAAGCCATACAGGAACGTAAACGCCCTTTATCTCCTCGATATGGTTCTGTTCTGTGAAAACCTTCGGAAGAAGTTTTTTACCTGTAAGGTGCTTGGTGAGTGCTGCTGTAGCGGCTTCCTTGTCAAGCTTGAACGGGATAATATAGTCAGGCTTGAGGCTTCCTGTGAAGTTGCCTGAAACAACTATCGCACTGTCACAGTAAGGGCATTGTGTAGCGGAAGTTGTTGAGTCTGCAACGACCTGACCGCCGCATGATGAACAGCTGTATACCATCATACCGTCAGTTTCCCCGTTCTGCCACTGACCGCCGGCGGATGAATCCCAGTTCATCTGGTCAGCATCCTGAGCAGATGCGAGGTCACGGTCATGCTGCATAATAGCAGCAACATCAAATTCGGAATCGCAGAAAGGACATTTCATTTTCTGCACACCGCTGTTAAATTCAAGTCGTCCATCACATGAAGGACATTTATATTCTATAATATCAGACAATTTTTTTACTCCTTTACAAAATTTTCTCAAAACTTGTTTGCGTAGGGACTTTATGTGGATATTTGAGCATAAATTGTTCCAAATACACCGTCAGCTTCTATATGAACAAGCTCTCAATTACAATTATGAACATTTTTCCAAAAATCGGACGGACTCGCAAGTCCGTCCATATTTTCACTACTTTTTTATCCGAATCAAAAAATAATGCGGAATTATTTTACGATATCAGCATCATTGAACGGATCTCCGCATTCAGCACAGAACTTTGGCGGATTGAAAGGATCAGCGGGTTCCCAGCCGCACTTATCACAGCGGTATGTAGGCGCACCTGCCGGCTTCGGCTTGCCGCACTCTGCACAGAACTTACCTTTGTTTACATTACCGCATGAACAAGTCCAGCCTGAAACATCGGCAGGCTTTGGTTTGCCGCATTCTGCACAGAACTTACCGGTATTTACGGTACCGCAAGAGCAAGTCCAGCCGCCTGCTGCAGGAGC
>JAZQND010000174.1:0-5518 GCA_045627145.1 Ruminococcus sp.
CCGACAGCAGGCTTCCATCGTTTTTGATGTTGCAAAACGAGTCACTATTCCTATTATCGGGCCATCGTCGTTTTCAAGACCAAGCTCATCACAAAGAGCCTCCTTGCAGACCTTCTTACCTGCAAGCTTATCGGAATTAAAATGACCTGCCGTAAAGCGGTCTTTCTGTGGGTTATAGAGGTCGGTATCAATTCCGTTCAGTATTCCCTCAAGCTTATACTGCTTGGTCACAAGTATTCTGTCAAGTCCATGTGCATACCAGGGATCAAGTATTTCCCATGCATAGCTTGGACTGACTGTTATTATCTTATCGGCGGTTTCGATCGCACCTTTAAGCATATTAACATAACCGTCGTAATCCAGAAGATTTGCATTATACATAGGAATACCCATAACTTCAGCAAGCGTTTCCTTGCCGTAATTACCCTGATACTCAATATTATGGATAGTGATGACACTTTTTATACTGCCGTAATCCTGCTGATATTTATAGTATATCTGATAGTAAACCGGAATAAGTGCTGTCTGCCAGTCATTGCAGTTAATGATATCAGGTACGAAATCTATATATTTCAGCATTTCAAGAACAGCTCTGTCGAAAAATACAAATCTCTCACAGTCATCATAAAAGCCGTAAAGTCCGTCTCTGTCAAAATAGTATTCATTGTCTATAAAATAGTATGTTACACCCTCATATTTTAAGGTGTAGATACCGCAGTACTGTTTACGCCACGAAACGTCAACCGTAATATTCTTTACAAATGTCATGTCACTGCACAATTCTTCGGAAATAGCTTTATAAAGAGGCATAACCACACGGCAGTCATGACCTTTTGAGC
Source organism: Ruminococcus sp. (assembly GCA_045627145.1). GTDB lineage: Bacteria > Bacillota > Clostridia > Oscillospirales > Ruminococcaceae > Ruminococcus. The sequence goes on from JAZQND010000174.1 coordinate 840, forward strand.
AAATTGCCTTCGGCAGAGAACCTGCAACATCTGCAAGACCGCCTGATGCGGCAAAAGGTACTGCTTCACTTGCAGCAAATAATATTTTCATAATAATCTCACCACCATTTGTGCTATGGCAGCACCATAACATTCAATGCGGTGCTGCACTGAATTGAATCTGATTACTTAATATAAAACGGACATTCCATATCACCGTTAAAGGTTCTGTTATCCTTAATTTCTGCGTCTTTATCTGTAATTACTGCGGAAACACTGCAGTCTGTTCCAACAGTTGTACCCTGAAGGAGGATACTGTCCTTAACAACCGAACCCTTTCCTACCTTGACACCACGGAAAAGAATTGAATTTTCAACAGTTCCTTCAATTATACAGCCGTCAGCAATGAGGCTGTTTTTTATTGAACCCTGTCCATACTTAACCGGTGCACTGTCGCCAACCTTTGTATAGATAGGCATACTTCTCTGGAAGAACTTATTTCTCTTTTCGGTATCAAGAAGCATGAGGTTTGCATCGAAATAATTTTTCAGGCTGTCTATTCTTGTAAACAGCTCCTTATGCTCATAACCCATGATATTATACTTATCCCTGTTCATCTGAAGGATATATCTTGTAAAGCTGTGCTGATTTCTGCTTTCGGCATCGTGAACGATACTGTCAAGGAAATCCTTGCTGATAATGAAGGTTTCGAGCCATATCTTGCTTTGTCCCTTCATCTGCGGATTTACCATTACATCTGTCAGCAGATTATTTTCATCAAATTCCATTATGGTCATGCCTGTATTCTTTTCACAGTCATACATTCCCTTACTGTAGATAAGGGTAATATCCGCACCTGTTTCCATGTGCTGTTTAAGTGCAGGTCTGTAGTCAATAGCGGTAATTATGTCACAGTTTGCCATAATTACATACTTGGCTGATGAACGTCCAACATAACTCCATACATTAGCAAGAGCATCAAGTCTGCCCTCATACATACCGCCTGCCTGATGGCTGTATGGCGGAAGGAGGTGAAGACCACCCTTTTTACGGGACAGATCCCAGTCACGTCCTGAACCGAGATGGTCAAGCAGTGAGCCGTAGTTTGATTTTGTTATAACTCCGACTTCTGGTACGCTTGAATTTACCATATTTGAAAGCGGAAAGTCTATCAGTCTGTATCTTCCGCCGTATGGAAGCGAACCCATAGTTCTCTGCTTTGTCAGTTCACTCATATTGGAATCGTGCATACTTGCAAAGATAAGTCCCAAAACATTATAATTAACACTCATAGTAAAACTCCTTTGGTTCAGATATTTTCGCCGACTATCTGTTTTGGTGTGACAACAGTACCCTCTGAAACAGTAACGTTGTTGCCTACAACAGCGATACCCCACTTTTCATCAGTAGCAGCACTTTCAGGGCTTTTGCCTATAACAGCCCCGCTTTCAATAACAGAGTCCGAACCTATAATCGCATATTCAACAACAGCTCCTGATTTTATAACTGTTCCGGGCATAATTATGCTGTAATTTACAACAGCCCCCTTCTCAACAGTTACTCCCTGGAAAATAACTGAAAAATCAACAGAGCCGTGAATAGTGCTTCCTTCTGAGATCATTGAGTCTGCAACCTTAGCCTCATCTCCAATATACTGAGGAGGCATATTGTTATTTCTTGAATATATTCTCCAGTTTCTGTCATAGAGGTCGAGTTTGACATTTTGTCTGAGAAGGTCGATATTAGCTTCCCAGAGTGATTCAAGAGTTCCAACGTCCATCCAGTACCCCTCAAATTCATAAGCGAAAAGTCTTTGGTTATCACGCAGCATGGAAGTTATGATATCCTTGCCGAAATCCTTTGACCACTTTTCGCCACGTTCACGCTTTGCATTGGCATCGTTTTCATTTTCGATGAGATATTTGCGAAGTTTGCTCCATGTGAAAACGTAAATACCCATAGAAGCAAGAGTAGACTTCGGCTCTTTTGGTTTTTCAACGAAATCGGTGATTTGTTTATGTTCATCACAGATCATTATTCCGAAACGTGAAGCTTCAGCCTTTGGAACGTCAATAACTGATATTGTACAATCTGCGTTATTGGCAACATGAAACTCAACCATTTTTGAATAATCCATTTTATAGATGTGGTCACCGCCGAGAACCACTATATATTCAGGATCATATCTTTCAATAAATCTTATATTCTGGAAAATAGCATTTGCAGTGCCTTCATACCATGAAGCACCTGCCTGCGTTTCAAAAGGCGGCAAAATATGAACACCGCCGTTAAGTCTGTCAAGGTCCCAGGGCTGACCGCTTCCGATATATTCATTTAAAACAAGCGGCTGATACTGTGTAAGAACTCCAACGGTATCAATACCTGAGTTTGTGCAGTTAGAAAGCGGGAAATCTATAAGTCTGTACTTTCCGCCGTATGGAACTGCCGGTTTTGCAACATTTTTTGTAAGTGCATAGAGCCTGCTTCCCTGTCCTCCTGCCAGGAGCATAGCTACTACTTTTTTCTTTGTATCCATTATTGGTCCTCCTAAATTTGTTGGATTATTTTGCTGAGGCAATTACTGTTCAATTTTAGCTTTTGTTTTTGAATTTCTGCACTTTGGGTTTACAGAAGAATTTTTCTCATCAATACTATCTGTTTTACTTTTTCGTTTAGGTGTTTCGAGTTTAAGATAAAAAACTGAAAGCGGAGCAAGCGTCATGGAAATGCTCTGGTCGAAGCCATGCATAGGCAGAGCTTCTGTTTTGAAAGTTTTTTCTGTTATTCCCGAACCTCCGAACTCAACTGCATCACTATTGAAGATAAGCTTATATTTTCCCTTCGTTGGAACACCTATCCTGTAGTCACGCCTTTCCACAGGAACGAAATTGCATACTGCTATTATTTCATTGCCGCTGTCATCAATTCTTCTGAATGCGATGACACTCTGTTTATAATCATCATTGGATATCCAGCTAAAGCCGTTCCAAGAATCGTCATTTTCCCAGAGAGGGGCATTTTCGGTGTAAAACCTGTTCATTTTTTCAGAAAACTCAAGAAGTTTCTTATGAGAATCAAATTCAAGGAGATTCCAGTCAAGCTGGGTTTTATAGTCCCATTCCTTCATCTGACCGAATTCCTGTCCCATAAACAGAAGTTTTTTGCCGGGGTGAGCCATCATATATGTGAGAAAAGCACGGTATGAGGCAAATTTCTGTTCATACTCACCGGGCATTTTACTTATCATGGAACATTTTCCGTGTACAACTTCGTCGTGTGAAATAGGAAGAATATAGTTTTCCGAAAACGTATAGAAGAAAGAAAAAGTGAGTTTATCGTGGTTAAATGCACGATAGATAGGATCAAGCGACATATAACTGAGCATATCGTTCATCCAGCCCATATTCCACTTGAAATTAAAGCCAAGGCCGCCTACTTCTGTCGGTTTAGTAACAAGTGGCCAGGCTGTTGATTCTTCTGCTATCATAAGTGCGTCAGGGTGTTTGGCAAATACTGATTCATTAAGATGTCTGAGGAATTCAACGGCTTCGAGGTTTTCGTTTCCGCCGTTTATATTGGCAGACCATTCGCCGTCAGGTCTGTCATAATCGAGATACAGCATAGAGGCTACTGCATCAACTCTGAGTCCGTCAACATGGAACTCATCAAACCAGTAATTTGCACTTGAAATTAAAAAAGAACATACCTCTGCTTTTCCGTAATCAAATACTCTTGTTCCCCACGCTTTATGTTCTTTTTTGCGTTCGTCAGTGTATTCGTAACAACAGCTTCCGTCGAACTCATATAAACCTGATTCATCTTTCGGAAAATGGGCAGGAACCCAATCGAGAATAACTCCTATTCCTGCTTCGTGGAACATATCCACCATTTTTCGCATATCGTCAGGTGTTCCGTACCTTGAGGTAGGTGCGAAATAGCCTGTTACCTGATAGCCCCATGAACCGTCAAAGGGATATTCGGTAAGCGGCATGAATTCCACATGAGTATACGACATTTTTTTCAGATAAGGTATTATTTCCTTCGCAAAGGTGATATAATCAAAAAACACTTCATCACTATAATTTTTCCATGAACTGAGATGAACTTCATAGATATTTACAGGACTTTTATAGATGTTTTTATCTTTTTTCTGTTCAAACCATGAATCATCATTCCATTCATAGCTGCTTTCAAATATTTTTGAAGCCGTTGCAGGACGTGTTTCATAATGAGAAGCGTATGGATCTGATTTAAGGATAATCTTTCCGTCAGCCGTTTGTATGCTGAACTTATATGAATCAAACTGCTTTAGTTTTGTTATTTCGGTTTCCCACACACCGTCAGCAATCAGATTCATAGGGTTGATTTCTCTGTCCCAGTTATTGAAATCACCAACTACGGAAACGCTTACGGCTTTTGGAGCCCAGACTCTGAAAACAAAGGCTTTGCCTCTGCCTTTTTTCTTTGAATGGACGCCGAAAAATTTATATGCTTCTGAATTTTTACCCTGATAGAAAAGGTAAAGTGGAAAATCATTTGGATTATTATTTTTTACATTAACGGACATATTTCCTCCTCCTTTGCTATATTACATTTTATCAGAAACTAAACTATATATCAAGTATTTTTGTAAAATTAAACAAAAATTCAGATTATATTCCAATATTACCCCATATTATCTGTATATTTTGACGTATATA
>JAZQND010000175.1:0-5056 GCA_045627145.1 Ruminococcus sp.
CGTAGTGCGAAAGCACGCCTTCGATGGCTTTTCTTGCATCTACTGTACCTATCTGCTTTTTCTTACTCAAAACGGGTTATTAGAGGTTCCCTAATTGTCTATGCTGTACGGTATTTTTTACTGTACAGCTTTTATTTTGCCAATTTAAACGGTAAATAAATTTTGACTTGCAATTTTAATTGTTTTATAGTATAATAAAATTATCTTTATATCTTATAAGGATGTTCCGTGCATTAATGTACGGTTCTGACATAAACTGCTGATTGGCAGATATTTTCTAAGCGAAATGTGGTGGAGTAATGGAACAGGTAGTAAAAAGTGAGAAAAATATAGAAAACGAAACCGTATTGTATACTATTGCCATGCGTGGACTTGTTGCATTTCCGAAAATGGTTATGCACTTTGATGTTTCAAGAGATAAATCTGTGGCTGCTATAGAAAAGTCACTGAAATCAGGCGGAAAGCTTTTCCTTGTTGCACAGCACGAGGCATTTGTTGAATCTCCGAAGGCTTCCGACCTCTATAAAGTTGGAGTTGTAGCTGAAATAAAACAGGTTCTCAAACTGCCTGATAACCTGATGAAAGTTCTGGTTGAAGGTGTTTACAAGGCTAATCTTGTTAAACTTATTGACGAGGGAACTGCCCTTAAAGCCGTTGTAAAGCGTACACCTACATATTCAAGAGCAAAATATGACGAGCTTGAAGCAGAAGCTCTTATGCGTTCGGTAAAGGATATTTTTGAGCGTTATGCTTCATTTTTCCCAAAAATGCCGAAGGAACTGGTTACGTCCGTAATGACGCAGGATTCACCGACAAAGCTCTTTGAAACAGTAACCTTTAACTGTAACCTCAATTACAGAGATAAACAAACTCTCCTTGAGGAAACAAATGTTATAAATAAGCTTTCTGTTTTATATGCCTGCCTCACCTCCGAAGTAGAAATTCTTGAGCTTGAAAACCTCATAAGCGAACAGACTAAAAACAGTATCGACAGGGGACAGCGTGAGTATTATCTGCGTGAACAGATGAAGGTCATTCAGGAACAGCTCGGTGAGGACGAATCAGAGGAAGCTTACGGCTATATCAATGATATCATGGACTTGAAGCTTGATGAAAAAAGCAAAGAAAAACTGCTTAAAGAAGCCGATAAACTTACAAAGCTCCCGCCTTCTTCACAGGAAGCCTTCGTTATCAAGAATTACCTCGATACGGTTCTTGACCTGCCTTGGGGAAAGTATACAAAGGCAAAGCTTTCAATTGATAAGGCAGAGGCAGTTCTTGAAAAAGACCATTACGGACTGAAAAAAGTAAAGGAAAGAATACTTGAATTTCTTGCTGTTCACATTCTTAATCCTGAAATAAAGGGACAGATAATCTGTCTTGCAGGCCCTCCGGGTATTGGAAAAACTTCTATAGCAAAGTCAATAGCAAAGGCTATGGGACGTAAATATGCGAGGGTATCACTGGGCGGTGTCCGTGATGAAGCCGATATCCGTGGACACAGAAAAACCTATGTTGGTGCAATGCCCGGACGTGTCATAACTGCCCTTACTCAGGCAGGTTCTGCAAATCCGCTTATCCTTTTTGATGAAATCGACAAGCTTTGCAGTGATATCAAGGGAGATCCTTCATCTGCCATGCTGGAGGTTCTTGACAGTGAACAGAACAATGCCTTCCGTGACCACTTTATAGAAGTGCCGTTTGATTTGAGCAAGGCGATTTTCCTGACAACTGCAAACAACGTTTCAGCTATTCCCGCACCGCTTCTTGACCGTATGGAGGTTATCGAACTTCCAAGCTATACAGCAGAAGAAAAATTCCATATTGCAAAGGAACATCTCATTCCAAAGCAGTTGAAGGAACATGGTCTGAAGGCTTCACAGCTCAGAATCGAGGACGAAACCATTCATGACGTTATTCAGTTCTACACCAAAGAGGCAGGTGTCCGTACACTTGAAAGAAATATTGCTTCACTCTGCCGAAAAGCTGCTAAGAAAATAGCATCGGGCGAAGCCAAACGTATTTCCATCAAACATGACGAACTTAAAAATTACCTCGGCATAAAGAAATATCTTGAGGACATTTCTTCAAAAACCGATCAGGTCGGCGTAGTAAACGGTCTTGCCTGGACATCAGTCGGCGGTGTACTCATGCCGCTTGAAGTTATAGTGCTGAAAGGCACAGGAAAAATTGAGGTTACCGGTTCTCTGGGTGACGTTATGAAGGAAAGCTCAAAGATAGCAGTCAGCTATGTGAGAAGTATTGCCGATAAATTCGGCATTAATCCTGATTTTTATAAGGAAAGCGATATTCATATCCACGCTCCCGAAGGTGCTGTACCAAAGGACGGCCCTTCCGCAGGTGTCACTATGACAACAGCTCTTGTTTCTGCACTTTCAGGACTTCCTGTACGTTCTGATGTTGCCATGACAGGTGAAATAACCCTTCACGGAAAAGTCCTTCCGATAGGCGGACTTCGTGAAAAGACAATGGCAGCCTATAAATCGGGTAAAAAGACGGTAATCATTCCGTCTGCAAACAAGCCTGACCTTGAAGAAGTAGACGATGTTGTAAAGAATGCAATAGAATTTGTCTTTGCTGATACACTTGATGATGTTCTTGAAACAGCGATAATAAAATAAAGGCAACAGGAGGGATAGCCGTGAAGCTGAATTATAATAAGGCTGAATTTACAGCCTCATACGGAAAATACTCCCAGATACCTGCACCTGAACGCATCGAAATTGCGTTTGCAGGACATTCAAACGTGGGAAAATCCACGCTTATAAATAAGCTTTTTAACAGAAAAAATCTTGCAAGAGTAAGTTCTGTTCCCGGAAAAACAGCAACAATTAATTTTTATGGACTTGAAAATCTTTATTTCGTAGACCTTCCCGGCTACGGCTACGCAAAGGTTTCAAAATCCGAGAAAGAACGCTGGTCCGGGCTTATTGAAGGTTATCTCAGCTCTGACAGGGACATCAGACTTGTTTTCATGCTAATTGATATGCGTCACGCCCCAACTAAGGACGACGTTGACATGATAAATTATCTTATTGATACGGAAATGCCGTTTGTACTTGTTATGACTAAAGCCGACAAACTCAAAAAAACAGAACGTGAAAAGCGTATGGAGGCATTTAAGGACGAGATACCGTGTTTTGAGGATATCCATACCATTCCGTTTTCATCGCAGACCTTCGAGGGTGTTGATGAACTAAGAGCGATAGTTGAGGATATCGCTGACGACAACGGTGAAGAATGAAAGGAAGATAAAAATGTTTGTTTCAAATAATCTTGATATAAATGAAAAAGGCAATCTGACTATCAGCGGCATGGATACAACTGAACTTGCCGCAGAATATGGTACTCCGCTGTATGTTATGGACGAGGCAGTTATAAGAGACAACTGCCGCCGTTTCAAAAGCAGCATAGACAAATATTACGGCGGACAGGGACGTGTCTGCTATGCAAGCAAGGCTTTTTCCTGCATGGAAATGTGCAGAGTAATTGCAGATGAAGAACTTGGACTTGAAGTAGTTTCCGCAGGTGAGATGTATACAGCAGTGAAGGCAGGATTTCCAATGGAAAAAGTTGGTTTTCAGGGTAACAACAAGACTGACGAGGAACTTGAACTTGCACTTGAATTCGGTGTAGGAAACATTGTTGTTGACAATATCAGCGAACTTGACAGACTTGAAAAACTTGCTGCCGAAAAGGGTAAAAGACCTCATATCATGTTCCGTATCAAGCCCGGTATTGACGCTCATACACACGCATTCATCAAAACAGGTCAGATAGACAGCAAATTCGGCTTTGCACTGGAGACAGGCGAAGCTTTTGATGCCGTAAAACGTGCTCTTTCATGCAAAAATGTTGAACTTATCGGACTTCACTGCCATATCGGTTCACAGATTTTTGACATAACACCTTTTGAGGAAGCCGCTGAAGTAATGCTTGAATTCATTGCAAAAATCAAGAATGAACTCGGCTATGAGGTAAAGGGACTGAATCTCGGCGGAGGTTTCGGAATTAAATACATAAATTCAGACGATCCCAAGCCTTTTGAGATGTACATGGAAAGAGTATCTGCTGTTGTAAAAAGCAAGTGTGCTGAACTTGAACTCAGCCAGCCTTTCATCTATCTTGAACCGGGACGCTCCATTGCTGCATCGGCAGGTATCACACTCTATACAGTCGGAGCAAGGAAGGAAATACCGAATATCCGTACATATATCTCCGTTGACGGAGGTATGGCAGATAATCCGAGATACATTCTTTATCAGGCTGATTATGATGCAATTGTTGCAAACAAGGCATCGGAAGAACGAAATGAAAAAGTAACTATCGCAGGAAAATGCTGTGAAAGCGGTGACCTTATCGGTGAAAATATGCCGCTTCAGCACGCAGAATCAGGCGATATACTTGCAGTTTGCACTACAGGTGCATATAACTACTCAATGTCATCAAATTACAACAGACTGTGTAAACCCGCAGTAGTTTTTGTAAACGAAGGCAAATCACGCATTGCTGTAAAGAGAGAAACTCTTGACGATATTATCAGAAATGATGTATAATTCTGAAATCCCCGATTTTTCGGGGATTTTCTTTGTATAAGCAAAAAATACAGCAAAAATTAAAAAAAAGTTTGTTTAAATCTTGACAAAGTATATAAAATGTTGTAAAATTATAAAGTATTCTTATGTATTGAAAGGATTGATTTCAATGGGTTTAACTTTAACAGAAAAAATTCTTAAAGCTCACCTCGTAGACGGCGAGTATATCAAAGGTCAGGAAATCGGTATCAGAATCGACCAGACTCTTACACAGGACGCTACAGGTACTATGGCTTATCTCGAATTTGAAGCTATAGGTGTGCCAAGAGTAAAGACAGAACGTTCTGTTGCTTACATAGACCACAATACTCTCCAGAACGGATTTGAAAATGCTGACGACCATAGATTCATCGGCAGTGTTGCCAAGAAACATGGAAGCTTTTTGTCACGTCCCGGCTACTGCATGTGCTACCAGGTTCACCTTGAAAGATTCGGCATTC
>JAZQND010000176.1:0-4670 GCA_045627145.1 Ruminococcus sp.
TGAGTAAGAAAAAGCAGATAGGTACAGTAGATGCAAGAAAAGCCATCGAAGGCGTGCTTTCGCACTACGAGAGGGCTTGACGCAGCAGATGCTGTGCATAGATGCTTTTTCTCAGAAGGGGTTTTTAGAGGTGCCCATATAGGGTATATTATTTATTCATCTTCCTGATAAATCATAGCAATTACTGTTATGTTATCTTTACAGCCTTTTTCAAGTGATTTTTTGACAAGTCTTGCGATACGGCTTTTCATAGGTTCAGCGTATTCAAGGATTTCCTCGATATCAAGATGTGAAACGTAATCCGAAAGGCCGTCCGTACAAAGCAGCAGCACATCGCCGTATTCCATGCCGTCAAGTTCAAGGAAATCCGGTTTTGGAGTAGCTTTCAGATTTCCAAGCACCGGAAATATTATATTTCTGTGGACATGATTTTTCTTTTCCTCAAGAGTAATACTTCCCTCCTCATAGAGGAGCTGTACCAATGACTGGTCACGGGATATTTGTTTAAGTCTGCCGCTTCTGAAGCGATAGAGCCGTGAATCTCCGACATTAAACGAAGTTATGTTCAGTTCCTCATCGACCGCAATACCGCAGAGTGTAGCCTGCATATTATGGGTTTCGGGATCTGAACGGCTGTAATTCGCAAGCCGCTTATGGATTTCCATGATTCTGCTTTCAAGTTCAACTGTACTGTCATACCGCAGGTCACGAATCATTTCAAGGCTCATCACAGACGCAAGTTCACCTGACCTTTCGCCTGAAACTCCGTCAGAAACGGCTGCAATAAAGGGAGCGTGTATAGTCTGTTCGGAAAAGCCTGTATCCAGAACGTCCCTGTTTATCAGCATAGCGTCCTCATTATGAGGCATAACGCCTTTTTCGGTTATACCGAAGCAATAAAACATACTCTCCCTCCTAAGTTTAAATTCCGTAAAGTTCCATACCGTTACGGCAGGTGATGTCAATAAGTTCCTGAACCGCCATACCTTTTATTTCAGCGGCTTTTTGGGCTGTATAGGCTATCATGGAGCTGTCGCAGCGTGTTCCTCTCAGCGGGACAGGTGCCATATACGGACAGTCTGTTTCAAGAAGAAGTCTTTCAACGGGAACTGCATTAAGTGCCTTGACTGCTTTTTTTGCATTTTCAAACGTTATTATTCCCGTAAAGCCGATATACATTCCAAGCTTTACAACTTCCTTTGCGACCTCGGCAGAGCCGCTGAAGCAATGAATAACGCCTCTTGGTCTGTGTTTTTTCAAGATATTCATAGTATCCTCAACAGCGTCACGGCTGTGGATTATTACAGGCAGGTCAAGCTGTTTGGCAAGGTCAAGCTGTTCTTCAAAGATTCTGATTTGTTTTTCCCTGTCAAAACCCTCAAAGTGATAATCAAGACCTATTTCGCCGACAGCTTTTTCTTTCGGGTTATCAGCAATGGTATCTTTCAGCACATCAAGGTAATTATCGGGACATTCGCCGACAAGTTCAGGATGAATGCCTGCCGCAGCATAGATATACCCATACTTTTTTGAAAGCTGTGAATTGAGAAGTGTATCCTCAACACAGGATGAAGAAAGAGTGATGTATTTCACGCCACATTTCGGAAGCTTCTCTAGAAGGAGTTCTCTGTCATCATCAAAAGCATGGTCATTATAGTGTGCATGAGTATCAAAAATATTGCTGTACATTTTATTCACTCTTTTCGTCTGTGAAATATCTTGCTCTGATATCATCAATGAATTTTTCTGTAGGAACGAAATCCATATCAGAATCTGTACCGTCAAGTGTAATGGAAATTGCGATTGAAGAACCGTTCTGGAACATATTCTTTATAGCGGTCTTATGGTTTTTATAGTCAACGCTTGTAACGGTTGTATCACTTATCATGTTGATAACGGAATTGAAGCTTCCATCGAAACCATCAGCGATTCTCATACCGTCAGCCTGATTCACCATAGCCGCAAAAAGTGCAGCATCCTGCAAAGCACGTTCTCTTTCGCCGCCGCGGAACATAGAATAGGTAAGGAAGGTTTCTATCTGCTGTGAATTCATATACTGTTTGCTTCCGTCATTTTTGAAGCCTGCGATATCAACATTGACCTCATAGCTTACACCGCCGAAAATATCACATACCTTTTTCAGAGATTCAGAATCAAATTTCATATATCTGTCAACAGTGATATTGAAAGCCTTCTGAACGAAATCTGTAGCAGATGACGGACCTCCTCTGTCGTAGCAGTCCTTGAGTCTCTGCTGAGAACCGTCAACGAGTGATATCGTATTGGTCGGCAGACCGAAGAACACTATTTCCTTTTTGACAGGAAGTGAACGCATAAGAATGAATGTTGAAGAACATCTTTGTTCAGGTTCATCAAGAATAAGAAGAATGGTGTGGTTATCTTCAACCGAGATATTCTGACCTGTTCTTGGAGTTGGTTCGGGCGGAGCATCGGTACTTCCGAATCCGAAATAATTATAGATTGCAAAAGCTGCACCTCCGACAACAATGAGTGATATGAAAATAGTTACGAGAAAAGGAACTGCAATAGAACCTGTTTTCTTTTTAGCCATAATTAGTGGCTCCTTTCTTGAATTTTTTATAATAATGGTATAAAAAATACCTAATTCAACAAATCGTATAATGACGAACCATGATTTTATTCGTCGAAAAATGTATAAAAAAGTTTTCCAGAATGATAAGTTTAAAACTTATGCTCTAATATCCGCTTATCAACATGGTTTTCCACATTTTCAACATCTGCATATCCACATCATGTTTAAACATGAAATTCAACAGTGTGTTGAAAACATTGGGGAATGCATATTCAAATTCAAAAATGTTACGTTTTGGATATTGCAAAATCCGTCTTTTGTGATATAATATATATTGGCATTACTTGAAAAATCAGCTCACAGACTTTCAGAATACATTTTCAAGCAGCTTGATTATTTCACCTATTTTCTGAAAATCACCGCCTGCTTCATCTATTATGCTGTATACCTTGTCAAGCCCGAAACACCGAACCTTTTTCCCGTTTCGCTCCGCATAGGATACAGTCTGGGATGTTCCCGTAAAACGTGTCTGACTGTCAAAAAAGCCAAGAACTGCCGACGAATTATCAACCATATAATAATTTCTAAGCTTATAAAGTTCGTTTGATTTTCCGTCTTTTTTCCTGTGACTGTACATTATCTCCGGCTTATCGTTAAGAAGCAGAACCATATCTGCTTCCTTTTCAACACGGCATAACAGATTTTTTGTATACTGCGAATAATAAAGAGCGTGTTTAAGATAAGGCATTGCACCTATCAGCCTGATACTGCTTCCTGCATTTCTTTTCAGAATTATATATTCCGCAGCCCAGAGGTCAGTGCCGTCTGCAAGACCGCTGAAAAAATCTGTGTAGCCTTTTTCAACAGCCATATCAATGTATCTGTATAGTATCATTCTCACTACAGCACGGGTAAGATGGGAATAATTCTCATCATTTCTGTATGGAATTATTATTTTCTCACGATGTCCTGTAATACACACAGTCCGTTCAGGATAAATTTCAGCATTTTCAGGACTTTTCAGAAGTATTCCCGAATCAAGCGACGCAAACATATAACACCTCCAAACATGGTGTGCTTCTGCATACCATACATTCTGTACGGTATCACCTTAAATTATAACATATTATATCTTACATTTCAAGTTATTTTTTCAAAGAAAGGAAGATAAATAAATGAAACCATATCTGAAAAGAGCATGGGCAGAGATTTCCCTTGCAAAACTCAGAAAAAATGTGGAAATAATCCGCAGTCTCAACTCAGCCGCAACCGACATCATGGCTGTTGTAAAGGCTGATGCTTACGGTCACGGTGATGAAAAAATCGTCCGCTGTCTTGCATCAAAATGCGGAATAAAATTCTTTGCCGTTTCAAATCTTGATGAAGCTATTGCTGTAAGGGGATTCGCTCCTGAAGCCGAAATCCTCATTCTCGGCTATACTCCGCCCGAATACGCTAACGAAATATCAATGTACAATATAGTTCAGGGCGTTGTTTCTACAGAATATGCCGAAGCTCTTGTTAAAAACACCATGCTCCCCATTCGCTGTCATGTAAAAATCGACACAGGTATGGGCAGAATCGGTCTTAAACATGATACTCCTGAATCCTGTGCGGCTGAAATTGCCGATATGATGAAGATAGAAAAGCTTTCCGTTGAGGGAATTTACACTCACTTTGCCGTTGCAGACAGTGATTCTCCCGATAACATTGCCTACACAGACAAACAGGAAAAATTCATCACCGATACTTATGACGTTCTCGTTTCTATGGGTATAAAACTCCCACACCTCCACTTCATGAACAGTGCCGCAACCTGCTACAGAAACACAGAAAAAAGTACTCTTTCCCGTGCAGGCATAATCCTTTATGGTCTGCACCCTGATATAAGCCTTGATATTCCACAGGAACTTGAACCTCTTATGGAACTTAAAGCAGTAATTTCCCACGTTAAAACCGTAAATAAGGGCGACTGCATAAGCTACGGAAGAACCTTCACCGCTGAACATAAAATGCGTATCGCTACTGTTACCATCGGCTACGCTGACGGATATTCCAGACTTCTCAGTTCAAAGGGCGAAATCCTCGTTCACGGCAAACGCTGTAAAATTGTCGG
>JAZQND010000177.1:0-7794 GCA_045627145.1 Ruminococcus sp.
AGAAACTTTTCCGTTCGCACTCTTGGTGCGATAACTTTCCATCAGGCGAAGGTAATCTTTGCCATTATTTTTGAATACTGCGATATACATAGAAAAACCTCCTTCGATAGCTCTTATAGCTCTACTTTCTATTATACCACATTCTAAATGGTTTGTCAATAGTATATCGTCGATTTAACGGCGATTTTGAGAAATTTTTTTGAAGGTTTTTGTATGCCCAAGTGGCAAAGTCGGGTAGCTGTTTTTTCTCAGAAGGGGTTTTTAGAGGTGCCCTAAAGTTGTTCTTATGTGTGTTCTGCAAAATTTGCTTGCATTTGATTTGAAAATGCGATATAATTATACATGGCTTATGTAATGCGGTATATGCTGTACAGCATTTTGTGCAGTATTGCATTGAATTATTAGTAATTGGGGTGAAGTAATGAGAAAATATGATGTGTCAGTTGTTATACCGGCACATAATGAGGAAAAATATGTTGCACGGTGTATCAGGTCAATAAAAAATTCTGCTAAAAATTTTGGCGGGAGAGTTGAAATAATAGTGGTTTGCAATCGCTGTACAGACAGAACTGCTGAAATTGCGGAGAAAAACGGTGCAATTGTGCTTTATAATGAGGACAGGTGCATAGCACTTGTCAGAAATGCAGGAATTAAAAATGCACACGGAAAAATAGTTATGACCATAGACTGTGATAACAGAATGACAAAGGGAACAATAAGTGAAGTATACAGGCTTATAAAAAGCGGAAAGTATATCGGCGGCGGTTCAAAAATGCGTTTTGAGAGATATTCGTTTCCGCTTTGGCTGAATGATATGATGTGTTGTATTGGTTTTGGACTTACGGGACTATACTGTGGTATTTTCTGGGCGGAAAAAAGTACATTTGATGCAATAGGCGGTTTTGTGGATAAACGTGCAATGGAAGATGCGGCAACTGCAAGAATGCTGAAAAAATATGGTAAAAAGCACGGCAAAAAATATACTGTTTTGAAAAAGAACTATCTTATTAATTCCACAAGGAAATATGATGACCTGGGGGACTGGCTGTATTTCAGACTGATTTTTGAGAATTTCGGAATTCTGCTTAGGTCAGCTTTCAGGAAAACCGAGGAATATGAAAAGCTTCTTGACAAGATGTTTTATGATTATAACGGGTAATTAATGTGCCGATAAAGAAAGGATAAAAGAATGAACAAAAAAGAAACTTCGGAGATAAAAAAGAATTTTTCAGATAAAAGCGGATTTTTCATTATGGAAAGAATTCTTACAGCTTTTGTAGATGCTGAAAAGAACGTCCGCTATCATAACACAGCCTCATGTCTGACCATGCCTGTTGAAGAACACGACGTTTACGACGAAACCTTGAAAAAGGTTCTCAATACAAATGTGGGAAAAGCGTTTGTTGAGTATGAGTTTCCTAATGAGGCTTACGATGAGGGAAAGCCGCAGTATATCCTCTATAATCTGCTGAAAACAGAACTTAAAGACGATATAGCCTGCGAAGATTTTTTAAATCATATAGCAAATAATATCGCCTATGAAGGCCCGTTTGCTGTGATAACCGCATATTGCTGTTATACAATTCGCAAAAAAGACAAAAACGATGAGTTTGCCGACGAGGAACAGGATGAACTTTATCGCTATCTTCTGACAGCAATTTGTCCCGTAAATACAAGCAGTGACGGATTTGTTTTTGACTCTTTCAACAACGAGATAACTAAGAAGCTGAATACTGAACTGATAATCAGTAAAGCTCCGTCCGACGGCTTCCTTTACCCTGTTTTCAGCAATAGAAGTACAGATGTTAACCACGTTATGTATTATTCAAAATCAGCAAATAAGCCCAATATTTCAGTGGTTGAGAATGTTCTTGGCTGTACTTTTGTAATGTCAGCGGAAAACGAAAAGACAAGTTTTCAGAATATTCTGAAAAATGTAGTTGGCGATGACCTTGACTATATGCTTATTAAAACAGTTAACGATAAGATACAGGAAGTCGTTGAAGAAAATAAGGACGAAACAGACAAGGCTGTTATTGATAATGGTGTTCTGAAGGACATTCTGACAGATATCGGACTGCCTGAAGAACGTGTGCAAATGATTGAACCGGTTTATGAAAAAATATGCGGTTCAGCACCTTTAACAGCAGCCAATCTTGTAGAAACAAAAACTGTTTTTACTTCTCCGGGAATAACAGTTAACATAAAACCCTCTGCGGCAGATAAGATACGCACCAGTGTTGTTGAAGGCAGAAGATGTCTGCTTATCGACATTGATGATCCAACTATCGAAATAAACGGTCTGCCTGTTACTTTGAACTGATTGTGAAAGAAGGTCAGTTGGTTGGAAAAAGGAAAAAAGTCTGATTACAGGCTTGGTATACTTTACATAATTATTTCGGCGTTTTGTTTTGCCCTCATGAACCTTTGTATTCGGCTTTCGGGTGATGTTCCGACTTTGCAGAAGTGTTTTTTCAGAAACTTTTTTGCTCTTATTGTTGCGTCTGCAACACTAATTAAAACCAAAACTCCTCCGAAAATCGGCAAAGGCAATACGAAATACCTTCTTGTGAGGTCAATTGCAGGCGGTGTGGGCATGATTTGCAATTTTTATGCAGTAGACCATATCGCAATTTCAGATGCTTCTATTCTCAATAAGCTTTCACCGTTTTTTGCAATCGTCTTTTCTTATTTTGTGCTGAAGGAAAAGGCTGATCTTTACGAATGGCTGTCTGTTGCGGCTGCATTTATCGGGGCGTTGTTCGTGGTCAAGCCTACTTTCGGATTTGAAACCGTTCCTGCTGCTGCCGGAGTAGTAGGCGGACTTGGTGCGGGACTTGCCTATACTTACGTCAGAAAACTCGGTATGCGTGGCGAGAACAGTATGATAATAGTCGCATTTTTTTCGGGATTCACCACACTTATGTTCCTTCCAAACCTCATCATTAATTATTCGCCTATGACGGGCAAACAGTGGCTTTTGCTGATTTTGACAGGTATTGCGGCTTCCGGCGGACAAATTTTCATTACTAAAGCTTACGCCAAAGCTCCGGCAAAAGAGATTTCTGTCTACGATTTTTCAATAGTACTGTTTGCGGCAGTTTTCGGATTTATCTTTCTTGGTCAGATACCTGATTTTCTCAGCTTTGTGGGATACTTTATTATTATCGGTACAGCAGTGATAAAATGGCTGTATATGACTAAAAAGGAAGAGAAATCAGCTTAAACTACAGCTTACTGACTAAATTTTGAAGATGTAAGAAATAATTGGTTTGGAACTATTGCAAGCTTGCTTAAAGTGTGATATAATAATTACATCTATGTGCGAAAGGATTGAATCGTATGATTTTACTTGACGAACTTAAAGTTGAAATGACAGGTTACCGCAAGGAAATGTCAGAACTTGCGGACGTTCTGAATATAAAAGCTGCCAAGGAAAGAGTTGTTGAACTTGGCGAAGAAACTGCTAAGGATGGCTTCTGGGATGACCTTGAAAATTCTCAGAAGGTACTTAAAGAGCAGAAATCTCTTGAAAGAAAAATTGAAAAATTCAATAAACTTAACGAAAACCTTGAGGATATCATCACTCTTATCGAACTTTCTATTGAAGCCGATGACGAAAGCGATATTGAAGAAATCAAAGCTGAATCCGATAGCTTTAAAACTAAGCTTGAGGACGAAAAGCTCTCCACACTTCTTAATGGTGAGTATGACAACGCAAACGCTATCCTGACTTTCCATGCAGGTGCAGGCGGTACAGAGGCTCAGGACTGGGCTGAAATGCTTTACCGTATGTACAACCGCTGGGCTGAACGTCATGATTTTAAGGTTGAACTTCTTGATTACCTTGACGGCGACGACGCAGGAATGAAGTCCGCTTCTATTCTTATCGAGGGTGAAAACGCTTACGGATATATGAAATCGGAGTCCGGCGTTCACAGATTGGTTCGTATTTCTCCGTTTGACGCTTCAGGCAGAAGACATACTTCATTTGCCGCACTCGAAGTTATGCCTGAAATTGACGATTCTATTGAGGTTGATATCCGTCCTGAAGATATTGAAATGGAAGTTTACCGTTCAAGCGGTGCAGGCGGTCAGAAGGTTAACAAAACAAGTTCTGCTGTACGTCTTATCCATAAGCCTACAGGTATCGTTGTATCATGTCAGACACAGCGAAGCCAGTACCAGAATAAAGACTACGCTATGAAAATGCTTCGTTCCAAGCTTATTGAAATCAAGGAGAGAGAGCATCTCGAAAAAATTGAGGATATCAAGGGCGTTCAGAACCAGATAGCATGGGGTTCACAGATACGTTCATACGTTTTCATGCCGTATACTCTTGCTAAAGACCACCGTACAGGCTTTGAAAATGGTAACATTCAGGCTGTTATGGACGGCGATATCGACGGCTTTATCAATGCCTACCTCAAATCACTTTCCCATGGCACTCTTGAAAAATAATTAAGGCAACACCGCACAAAGATTGCACTTCAGAAACGCAGTCAGATTTTTCGTCAGATTGTACAGAAATTTCGCGGGCATACTGTCGTATGTCAAGAAGTTTCTGTGCAAGATGACGGAAAAGATGCAAGTTTATGACGTGCAAAGCTGTCAGGTGTGCTTTGTGCGGTGTTGCCTTAATACCAATTCTTCTTTTATAAGGTACTTCCGCTATTTATCGAGGTAACTCCTTTTGAGAAAGTTCTCCTCGATAAACAGTGGGAGTATTTTTAGAGGTGCCCTTTATATAATGGGGGTATAATGAAAAAACCGCACCAACAGGTGCGGTTTATATGTATTTTATTCTACAGGAACGATCCAATTGAAGGTATCTTCAATTTTGCCCCACTGGATACCTGTCATTGTATCATAGAGCATCTGGGAAATATTACCGATTTTATTACCGTTGATTTCCATTACCTTATCGCCCCATTTGAGGTGACCAACAGGAGAAATAACAGCGGCAGTACCTGTACCGAATACTTCATCGAGTTTTCCTGCATCGTAAGCATCAGCGATTTCCTGAATGTCGATACGTCTTTCCTCAACTTCAAGTCCCTTGCTTCTGCAAACTTCGATAGCGGACTTTCTTGTGATACCCGGAAGGATAGAGCCCTGAAGCATAGGAGTAACAACCTTGCCGTCGATAACGAAGAAGATATTCATAGCACCAACTTCCTCGATGTACTTCTGCTCAACGCCGTCGAGCCAGAGAACCTGAGAGTAGTTCTGCTTGTGAGCCTCGTCCTGACCGATAAGGGAAGCAGCGTAGTTACCGCCTGTTTTAGCGAATCCCATACCGCCTCTTACTGCACGGACGTACTTGCTTTCAACGTAGATATTAACTGGGTTAAGACCTGTTTCATAGTAAGCACCTGATGGTGAAAGGATTATCATGAAGTAATACTGAGCACCCGGCTTAACACCAAGGAACGGATCAATAGCGATGATAAACGGACGGATGTAGAGAGATTCGCCGTCTTTTGAAGGAACCCAGTCCTTTTCGATTTTGAGGAGTTCCATAAGGCACTGCATACCGAGTTCTTCAGGGAGTTCTGGAATAACAAGTCTTTCGTTGGACTTATTAAGTCTTTTGAAGTTTTCCATAGGACGGAAAAGCTGAACCTTGCCGTCAGCGGTTCTGTAAGCCTTCATACCCTCGAAAACTGTCTGACCGTAGTGGAAGCACATAGCGGCAGGGGAGAGTTCGATAGGAGCGTAAGGGCGGATTTCCGGATCATGCCAGCCCTGACCTTCATCATAAGGCATAATAAGCATATAGTCAGTAAAGATGTGACCGAAACCGAGTTTATCGCCCGACTGTGGCTTAGCCTTTAAGGAATCTGCTTTTGTGAATTTGATTTCCATTTCATTCAACCTTCTTTTAATTGTTTTCATTTGTTACTGTGAAGTAATGTTTTTCAAAGAGTCTTTTGCAGACAAAAATAGTAGCTGCTGTTATACCTACGGCACATATCGCAGCGGCGGAGGCAGTTACGACTATTTTATTCTTACTCATAGATATTCCTCTCTTCAAAAGCGATTTCATTTGCCGAAAAGCAAAATGATTGATATAACCGCCCGATATGCAGGGAACAAAGCTATAGGCTATATTGCCTTTAATTTGCGTATCTGCAAGGGCTTTTAAATCATTATAACACATTATGTTAAGAAATTCCATAGTGTACAAGCAAAACATTTCACAAAATATCTTGCTGTTTTTTGTGCATATTTAACCGTCGTATTTTCTGACACGGAGTTTTGCACCGAGTTTTTCGGCTATTTCCTTTGAAGCCTGAATCTGTTCTTCGGGAATAACATCAACAACCGACATCATAACTTCAGCCTTGCCGGACTGAACGCAGTCACGGGTAAAGTTCTGCATAATGCTGAAAGCGTCAGGGAATTTCGGACGTGTAACCTTCATATATTCGTCCTCTGTACCGGCATTCAGGCTGACGGAGATAATATCAAGTGCCTCGCAAAGACGCTGTGCTGTTGAACCTGATGAACTGTTTACAGCCTCGCCGAGACCGTTTGTATTAATGCGGAGTTTCGGACAGCCATTTATTCCACGCAGAAAAGCGGCAGTTTCGAGGAGGGTATCAAGTCTTTCGGTAGGTTCGCCGTATCCGCAGAATACTATCTCGTCATATTTGGCGATATCACGTTTATTCAAATCAGCCTTTATCTCGTCAAGAGAAGGTTCGTGTTCAAGCCAGAGAGGCTCAGAGCCGTAAGCACCGTCTGCATTATTCCTTATGCAGAATGTACATGAACACGGGCATTTATTTGTAATATTTAAATAAAGATTATTTCCCACTTCGTATGAAATCGTCATAGCTTTTTTCATAATATCACTTACTTTCTGTAAATTCACAGTTTGTTATCTCAACAGGGAACGGCAAATCTTCCATATAAAGCTGTGCGGCAATTATTTGAGCTTCATTCTGGGAAAATACCCCTGCTATGTTAATATTTCCTTCTTTTATTTCAGTTGTAAAATTGGCAGAAAAAATCATTTCTCCGTTGATCCAAAGGCTTAGAGGCGTATCTGTACCTGCAAGCTCACGGGAAAGTTCGGCAAATTTTTCAGTGCCTTTTTCGTCAAGTATAATACCAATACTGTATTCTATGGGAGCAAAGTCCTCATTGTACTGACACTGTGCGGTTTGAATGTTGTCCTTTGTAAGTATAACTTCACCATCTGGTTTATCGCCTTTTCTGAACTCAACAACTGTATTTTTGGCGGCAACTTCTTTGAAGCTTTCACCAAAGCCAAATTCGTTCACAAAATCCAGACGTATTGTTTTGTTCTGGTAGTCTGCAATAGTCCGGCATTCTTCTCCGGACATAAAGCTTTCAGCTCTTGAACGTATGATATCAGCGGTTTTTTGCAAATCTTCTTCACTTAATTCTCCGCTGACCTTAAATTCGATATAGCTGTCACCAAAGGTTTCTGCCGATGTTGTGACAGCAGAACCGCTTTCCTGAACATCGGAAGAAGTGCTTTCACCGCATGACGGCAGTGTCAATGCTGTAATAACAGACATTAAGATTATAAGACTTCTTATTTTCATGATGTTCTCCTTTGAATCAATCAATGTAAATTCTTGGAACACGCTTTGAAATTCCGCAAACCACTTCATATCCGATAGTACCGTATATAGCGGCGAGGTCATCAGCGGTAATAATGTCATCTCCGTCACGTCCGATAAGGGTAACGATATCGCCTGAAACTGCTTCCGGAACATCTGAAACGTCTATCATAAGCTGGTCCATGCAGACACGTCC
>JAZQND010000178.1:0-3116 GCA_045627145.1 Ruminococcus sp.
GTTTTTCTTGAATGAAATTATAACCTCAGTCAATACTATTTATAGACACCTTTGAAACCCCCTTCTGATAAAAAACGGGTTTTTGAGGTGTCTTTATGATTTTTTTATTGAGATTCTGCTTATTATCGGGGCAAACCCTTCTCAAAAGTGGTTCACTCAATAATATAGGGGAATCATTAATAATATTGATTGAGGTGATTTTTTTGATAAGAAAAAAGGGGGAGAATCGTATTATTTTTTTGGCGGCTTGTTTTTTTCTGATGTTTACGGTTCTTGTTATGCGATATTTTGTAATTTCTCAGGAACAGAAAAATGTTCGGGCTGCTGAACTGCGTTCAGAATTTACTATAAATGCAGGGACAAGTCAGGGAACGATTTATGACAGAAATTTGCAGCCCATAGTAAATGCTGAAAAAAGCTTCAATGCTGTAGTGATTCCGACGGCTGCGGACAAGGAAAAAACGGCTGAATATGCTGTTGACAGGACGGAATTTCTGAAAAAATATGAAAAAGGTGAGCCGTTTATTTTTGAATGCAGAAGTGATACTCCCGAAACAGATGGACTAACGGTTTTTGAACTGCCTGTTCGTTATTCGGAAAATCAGCCTGCCTGTCATACTGTCGGATATCTTTCGGAAAACAGCGGTGCAGACGGTATTGAATATGCCTATGATTCAATTTTACGATGTGGTAACGGAGAAAACACTGTTTCATATCAGGTGGATGGTTTTGGCAGAGTGATGATAGGTGACGGAAAGAAGGTTACGAGAAGCAGTGCGGCAAAAAGCGGTGTTGTGACCACTCTTGACCTTGATATGCAAAAAATTTGTGAGGAATACGGAAAGAAGATAAAGAAGGGGGCTATTGTGCTTGCTGATGTGAAAAACGGTGATATACTGGCAATGGCAAGCTTCCCGAACTACAGCTTTTCACAGCTTGACAAGGCTTTTTCAGACAAAAACTGTCCGCTTATCAACAGAAATCTCTACTCATACAGCGTTGGTTCAATTTTTAAACTTGTAGTTTCCGCAGAAGCCATAGAGGAGGGGATGGAGGGCATGATGTATGATTGTTCCGGAAATATCGACATTCAGGGACAGCTTTTCAATTGCCACAAATATGACGGTCACGGCTTGCAGGCACTGGGTGATGCACTTACCAATTCATGCAATACCTATTTTATTAATCTGGTTCAGGCTTTAAATACTGAAAAACTGCGATATATGGCGTATAGTCTTGGTTTTGGAAGGGAAAATCAGCTTTGTGCGGGAATAATTGGTTCGGCAGGGAGATTGCCTTCCGTCAGCGAACTTACTGTTCCGGCTGAACTTGCAAATTTTGCTTTTGGACAAGGCAGACTTACTGCTACTCCGCTTCAGATAACACAGCTTGCCTGTAGTGTGGCAAACGGAGGAAAAATGCCTGAACTCCGTCTTATAAAAGGGCTTACCACAGATGGAGAAAACGTTCTTGACCGAAAAGAACCACGTTTTTCACAGGTAATGGAAAAGGAAACTGCCGAAAAGCTAAGAAAAATGATGGTGCTTGCTGTCAGAAATAATAAAAATTCAAATGCGAAATCAAAAAAAGTATCTGTCGGAGCGAAAACCTCAACTGCACAGACAGGTATATATAAATCAAACGGTGATGAAATATGTAATGCATGGATAACAGGCTTTTTCCCTTCAAGAAAGCCCGAATATGCATTAACTGTTCTTGTTGAGGATGGCGGATACGGAAACGACTCTGCTGCCCCGATATTTCGCAAAATTGCAGAAAAAATTACCGATAAGCAGAAAAAGACTTGACAGAAAGTGGCAGTTTTGCTATAATTTATATTGCAATATAGTTTTTCTATGTGCCACACTTATTAAGCATTAATTTTGTTATAAGTAGTGAAATTATTAAGGAATGTACATTGCATAATTATTGATGTACGATTAGAAAGGATTTGATTACCAATGAAGAAACAGTCACTTAGGGCATTAAGCATTGTTTTAACTATGATTTGTGCCGCATCAGCTGTAATTGCACCTTCAGCATTTGCAGAAGAAAATGAAGATATTGACATTCTTAGTGTCAATGAGACCGGTATGCCGGCTACATTTGATCTTCGTGATGTTGACGGACAGAATTATGTTACACCTGTTAAAAGTCAGGGAAGATGGGGGACTTGTTGGTCTTTTGGTGCAACTGCTGCCGCTGAAACATCTATTATTCACGATTTGTGTGAATTAACAGGAGAAACACCTGATAAATTTGATGTTGATCTTTCAGAACTTAATACTGCATGGTTTGCATTTCGTCCTATTTCGGAAACAACAGGTTTTTCTTCACAGATAGGTGAAGGATGCTATGTTTTCGGAGATGAAGAAGAAGTAAAGCTTACAGGCGGTCTTGACAACGGAGGAAACAGCGTAAAAGTCATTACTGCATTTGCTTCGGGTGTAGGCCCTGTTAATGAAAGTGATGTACCTTATAAGAATAAAAGCGGAAATCACCTTTTCTATAAGCTTGATCCTGAAACCAAAAAGCGTTTAAGAGACGAAAATCACGAGTATATTTTCGAAAGCCATCCGGCAGACTGGAAATGGCCTGAAGGTGAGCTTTATGAGGATTCAGGAGCATACGGTACAGTAGGTGAGGACTGGTCAATTTCAGATGCAGAGAGATTTGTAGGCCCTACACTTCTTAGTGCTGTTATTCTTGACAGTCCTGCATTATATACTTATGACGAAGAAGGAAATGTTTGCTATATTTACAATGAGAATGCTACAAATAGTATAAAATCAGAACTTCTCAATGGTAATGCAGTAGCTATTTCATACTGTGCAGACAATACAAGATTCGATGCTCTTGAAGATGGTGAAGAATCAGTATTTATCAACGAAAACTATGCACATTATACATACGACGAAAACGGTACTCCGTATTTCAGCATAGAAGAACAGAAAGACGAAATGGTTGCTCCAAACCATGAAGTATGTATTGTTGGTTATGACGATAACTATTCAAAGGAAAACTTCAAAAAGGGTACTTCTGCAAGCGGAAATGATATGACTCCTCCGGCAGACGGTGCATGGATAATAAAGAACAGCTGGGGTTCTGTTGACGGC
>JAZQND010000179.1:0-6075 GCA_045627145.1 Ruminococcus sp.
TAGTGAAATGGCACCTGTCAGTCTTACTAAATATGGCGATACTATAGAGCATATTGTCAAAACTGTTGGAAAACCTGTAAATAATATTCGGATACGCATAAAAGATCGTGAAAGCGGAGAAGAATGTGCTGTCGGTAATATTGGAGAAATTACAGTTGAAGGATATAATCTGATGTCCTGTTATTATAAAGCTTCTTTGGATGTACAGTCTATTGACGATAGCGGCTGGCTTCATACCGGTGATCTGGGCTTCATTGATGAAGAAGGATACCTGCATTTGACAGGACGTGCCAAGGAGCTTATTATCAGAGGCGGCGAAAACATCATGCCAAGTGAGATAGCTGAAGTAATTTCGCAGTTCCCGGATGTTGCTGATGTAAAGGTACAGGGAGTTCCTGATGACTTTTTCGGTGAAGTAGTTGGTGCAAGTGTTGTTATGAAAGTTGGAAAAAAGCTTGATATTGAATGTCTGAAAGAGTATCTTGCTCAAAATCTTGCAAAATATAAGATCCCCGCATTTATTTTTCAATACGATGAATTTCCTCTGCTTTCAAACGGAAAAGTTGATGCAGTTTCATTAAAAAAAGATATGAATATGAAAGCTGCTGCTTTAAGAAATGAGGAAAAGCAGCAATGATTCCAAATAACAGGGAAATCGTTTTCAACGGAGGTCCTTTTCAATCATATTGGTGGGCAGATGAACATGATCCTGCTCACCTTGCAATAATGGCAGAAATTTGTAAAGACATTGATTATATTTTGCTTCAACAGGCATGGGAGGATACAAAACAAGTGTATCCTCTCATAGACCTCATTCCTGATGATTATGATGAAGAAGTGCTTTTTTTCAAAAGCGAAGGAGAAAGCGAACCGATAAAAAGTAAAACAGCTTTACAGCTTGTAAAGGAAGTAACGCTGTATCGAGGAGTTTCGCTTACCTTTTTTGAAAATACAGTAAAACTTAATGCATATCATTCAATTGTTGATGAAAAAGGATTAAATGAGATATTTAAAACATTATTGAATTTTTATTTTTCTTATGTTACTAATACTTGCAAGGATGACAGCTATGTTATGACAAAGACTGAAAGAAATCCTGAAGAATATTTTATTCAAAATACAATGCTTTCGCCAAGTGACTATATTTCCCAAAATGTAACGCTTTACAATGATGTTCGGGAGGTATTCAATGACACAAATGCAGTAAATGATGAAAGCAATGCAATAACAGTCGGCATGGTAGACATACAATCAGATAAATATGATGAGCTTTGTAAAAATTACGATGTATCTGCTGAAGTGATGCTTATATATGTTATGGCAAGAACAATATATCGTATGTATCCTGCTGAACGCAGAAGAATCAGCTTTGGCATAATGACGGATTTTCGCAGTGCATTTGAAGTTGAGGAAAATATTGCACCCTGCTCGAAAAAAATGCCGCTTGTTTTGTCTTATGATGAAGTGTGCAGTGCTGATATGAATGATGCTTTGCAAAATATATTAAAACAGAGAGAATATCAGAAAAGTGATGATTATATAAAAACACAGGTTGCATTGGAAAACACTTATAGTGTTCTTAATATCAGAAACGCCGGTGTTTCAGTAAATTTCTGTGGTGAGTTTGACATCGGAAAAAAGACTTCTTATGTGAAAAATATCATGATGACTGATTATTCTGTAAAGTCTGTGTTTATGATGCGTTTGAATGATACCATCAAAGTAAGTTTTCAGTATGGAAATGCAACATCAGAGTATATGAACAATTTTAAAGATGTGTTGAATGAATTAAATATGAAATCAGAAATTGCAGTAAATGCTTATGGAATACCTACGGAAAGTGAAGTTCCGGTAATTTAATGTAAGGAATAGAATGTATGAATAAAACGGAATATTTTAATGGCGGTACCATGTCCTCATTTTGGTGGTATGATAAAGAAACTGAATATCACAATAAATTTTCTGTTACGCTTGATCATGAAATAGATGCCGGAAAGTTGAGCATTGCATGGGAAAATACGAAAAATGTCTATCCTTTGATAGATTGTGTGCCTGAAATGAAAAACGGTGAGATTGTTTTCTACAAGGATAATAGAAAAAATCTTCCAATAAAAAGTTCAAAACCAATAAAGCCCGGAACGGATATTTGTTCGCAAAGAGCTTTTGTATTAACTTACTTCGGTAATACAGTTTCAATGAGTTCGTTTCATTCGGTGGTAGACGGCGGAGGGATCAACATGATTTTCTCAACACTTCTTTTCTTTTATTTTGAAGCATTAACAGGTAAAAGTGAGGAGCATCCGCCGGTTGAAACAAAGGAAGGACGTTCTCCGGAAGAATATTTCAAATCGCTTGCAATGATTGAAACAGGAGATTTTAAGCAGCAGCCCCTTATTACATATAGAAAGCGGAAAGGGATGTTTATTGATCTTGATATGACTGCAGATGAAAACGGCGATATTGAAATTGCAAAGATAAAAGTCCCTGTTGATCAGTATATTTCAGCTTGTAAAAGAATAGGGGCAAATCCGTCCGCTATGATGACTATACTTATGTCAAAGGCTGCATACAGACTTCATCCCGACAGAAATGGGGATATTGCTTTCGTACTTACAATGAGTGCGAGAAAAGCATTTGACATTTCTGATTCAATTGCCAACTGCTCTGCCAATCTTCTTATACCGGTTGAGTATGATGACATAATGACAAATGACATAAGTTATGCTGCAAAAAAAATTCGTTCAGTTATTGATTATCAGAGAAACGTTGATTTTTTAAAGACTCTGGCTGCATTCTATGAGACGTATGATTGGATACTTTCCAAGCGTTATGCGGTGCTGACATATATAGGCAAATTGGATATCGGCACAAATACAAAGCATATCAAGGAGTTTGAAATGACTGATGATGCAACCTGCAGTATGTATATGATGGAACTGAACGGTGAATTTGTCATATCATTCCAGCTTGGAAAAGTAACAGGGATATATATGAACACGATAATAGAGATATTGTCTGAATTGGGAGTTGAAGCGAAAGTGTCAGAAGAACCGCATTTGGTTGTCAGGGATAGTGACATTCAGGTTTGAGAATTGAAAGGAGATGGATATATTGGGCAGAGAGCTTTATTTAAAGTATGGTCCAAGAAATCTTTTATGGCTTATGGATCATTACAATGATATACATATTCGTTTCACGGCGGAGCTTGATCATGAGATAAATGAAGATCTTATGAAAAAAGCGTGGAGGAAAACTATAAATGTTTATCCGTGTATCGGCTGTGTTATTGAAATGAAAGGCAAGGAACTTTTTTTTTATAAGGCAGATGGTGAAAACACTGCCATAAAAAGCAAAGCTCCTATAATCCCCGGAAGTGATCTTGTATCCAATTGTGTTATTACTGCGACATATTACGGCAGAAATATATCAGTTAGTGCATATCACACAATGGTAGACGGCGGCGGGCTTAATGAGATTTTCAAAACTTTGTTGTATTTTTATATTTCATCATATACCGGTTTTGGTGATGAACCTGTTACTGTACAGACAAAAGAGGGAAGGTCTCCGGAGGAATATTACAGAACAATCACACCTGACGAACTTGGTGACTTCACGCCTGTTCCAATTTATGCATTGCCATACTTGAATGAATATGCTGAAGATGCGGACATGGAAGCAGATGAGAATGGAAACAGATATTTTGCATCATTACGTTTTTCGGCAGATGACTTTATTGGAAAATGTAAAGATATAGGTGCAAATCCAACTGCTATGCTTGCTCTTTTAACATCAAAAGCTTTTTATGCACTTAACCATGATGAGCGTAAGGACATTCCTTTTGAGATTACTACAAACAATAGAAAAACATTCAATTCAGAAGGTTGTATCTCAAACTGTAATTCTATTATTATAGCTCATGTTTGTTATGATGATGTGATGAGAGGCGATGAAAAAGGTCTTGTAAGAAAATTTCGTGCAGAAATGGATAGTCAGCGGACAGATGATCATATAAAAACCAAGCTTCTTCTTAAAAGTACTTATGAGATGAATTTTGTTGATAAGAGCATTACTCTTACATATATCGGAAAGATAGATATAGGAGACAATACAAAACATATTACAAATTTTGAAATGTCAACAAATTCTTCACAGCTTGTAATGCTTATGCAGATAGGTGACAGTTTTTTACTGATGTTTGAGTTTGGAAAGGCTACACAGAAGTATCTTGATCAAATCAAAAAATTGTTGAATGAAATTGGAATTGAGTCAGAGATAGCCGGTGAATTGCATAAAGTCATTACTGATTCGGATAAACAGGTTTTGTAAAAGGAGATTTTGTATGGATAAAAGTAAAGTTGTTGCTGATTTGGGGCTTATAACAGAAACTGCATTAGCACATGATCTGTTTAATCCTGTTCATTTAAGATATTCTGTCATTTTAGATCATGAAATTGATGAGGAGATGTTAATAAAAGCCTGGAATAAGGTTAAGAAGGTATATCCGATAGTTGATACAACGTTTAAGCTTGAAAGCGGAGATGTAGAATTATATATGGATCCGGTATTCAGAGCTTCACACACCAAGGATCACATATTTTTGATTAAACCAGACAGCGGTTTAAATGAGCCAATAAAAAGTAAGGTTCCTATTGAACCGGGATGTGAACTGGTATGCGGACGTTTGATAAGTGTTAGTTACTATGAGGATAAGCTGACGCTGAGTGCATATCATTCTCTTGCAGATGGCGGCGGACTCAATATGATTTTTTCTGTATTACTGTATATTTATCTTTCATTGTATACAGGCCACGAAGATGAGAACCCACCGGTTGATTTGACAGAGAACAAGGATATAAACGAATACTATCAGGGTGCAACACTTGATTATATTTTTTCACTTGATTATACACCTGTCCCAATGTATACACTACCTTTGGAATGCAAAGGCTTTTATGATGATGATATGGTGAAAGAAAATAAAAGCGTTGCTTCTTGTACACTTAATATACCGGTTAAGGATTTTATTGAATTCTGTAAGAAAAATGGTGCAAATCCTTCATCAATGATGTGTTCGCTTCTTGCAAAAGCATCATATTCGCTTAATCCTGATGTTAATGATGATATAGTTTTTGATCTGACTGTATCAATGAGAAAAGTATTGGGATTGGGTAAAACAATTGCAAATTGCATAGGACTTGCTGCTGCCTATACAACACATGATGATATTATGAACAAGTCTATAGCTGAGGTATCACAAAAGATACGGCATGATATAGATATACAGCGTACATGGGACTATTACATATCATTCAGAAGACTTTTTAATACATATCAGCATAAACCAACATATAAATCAAAAACTGTAACATATATGGGGGCTTTGAATATTGGTGACAATAATCATCATATAAAAGAATTAGAGCTTGGAACAAACAGTATTCATAATCTTTATATGATGCAGCTTAATGACAAATTTGCTATTATACTTCAGTATGGAAAAGCAACAGAAAAATATATGAATGAGTTTATAAAGATTTTTTCGGATTATGGCATAAAAGCAGAAATAAAGCAACCTGCCCATTTACTTATGAATGATTCAAAAATTCCGGTTTTATAATTTAGACTTTCTGAGACGATAATGCACAAAACCGGTGATACTGATGCAGGCAGATGTGCTTTCAAGTTATCCGGAGTGATTGGTGAAGTGTTGCATTAATCGTTCTTTGCTGCTCTATACTAAGCATATAAGGAGAGATATTTTATGAATAAAGATGAAATACTTGTTGATTTTGGAACAAATGCTGAAAACAACCTGAAGTATGATCGTGAAAAAAAGGTGCATATCAGATATACGGCAGCGATAGTACCGGTCACGGATACAGGTGTAAAGCGATTGGTTTCAATTACTTATGCGTCTTATGATGATATGAGGGGACCTCTAAAAACCCCTTCTGAGAAAAAGCAGCTATGCACAGCATCTGCTGCGTCAAGCCCTCTCGTAGTGCGAAAGCACGCCTTCGATGGCTTTTCTTGCATCTACTGTACCTATCTGCTTTTTCTTACTCAAAACGGGTT
>JAZQND010000180.1:0-10902 GCA_045627145.1 Ruminococcus sp.
TCGTAGTGCGAAAGCACGCCTTCGATGGCTTTTCTTGCATCTACTGTACCTATCTGCTTTTTCTTACTCAAAACGGGTTTTTAGAGGTGCCCTTAAATTTACTGCGGACGGCGTTATTTATATGTGATTCGCACATTTTGCACATCATGCCTTCAGTTTTTACAATAGTCTTAAACAAAATAATACCTCCGATGCTGAAAAATCATAACAGGCACATTCAAAAAAGAATGTGCCTGTATTTGTAAAAATCTATTGATTTTTAAGTGCTTTTGTAGTATAATAACAATATTGTCTTACTTTGAAATAAGAGCGAGAGTATCTCTTGCGATAAGGAGTTCTTCGTTTGTAGGAACTATCCATACTTCAATCTTTGAATCAGGTGTGGAAATCTTCTGGAGCTTTCCTCTGATAGACTTGTTAAGAGCCTTATCTATCTTTATGCCGAAGTAGTCCATATTTTCGCAGGCTGCTTCTCTTACTTCCCATGAATTTTCGCCGATACCGCCTGTAAAGAGGATAGCGTCAACGCCGTTCATGGCAGCAGTGTAAGAACCGATATACTTCTGAATCTCATAAGTGAGCATATCAGAAACGAGTTCAGCCTTCTTGTTGCCGTTGAGAGCAGCTTCCTGAATGTCACGGTTATCTGAACCAACGCCTGAAACTCCGAGGAAACCGGACTTCTTGTTCATGTATTCGCTCATTTCAGAAGGTGTGAAGCCGTGCTTGTCTGCTACGAATGTAACAGCAGAAGGATCAACAGAACCTGTTCTTGTACCCATAACAACGCCGTCTAAAGGTGTGAAGCCCATTGATGTATCAACTGACTTGCCGCCGTTTACAGCAGTTATTGAAGAACCGTTTCCGAGATGGCATGAGATGATCTTGAGGTCTTTAATGTCCTTGCCCATAGCTTCAGCAAGAGCAGCGGAAACAAAGCGGTGTGATGTGCCGTGGAAGCCGTATTTTCTTACATGGAGCTTTTCGTAGTCCTCGTATGGAAGACCAAACATATAAGCCTTCGGAGGCATTGTCTGATGGAAAGCTGTATCAAATACAACGACCTGTGGAACGTTTGCAGGGATTACACTCTTGCAGGCTCTGAGAGCAAGGGCGTGAGCGTGGTTGTGAACAGGAGCAAGCTCACGGAGTTCGTCGATTTTGTCGATGATTTCGTCAGTAACAAGAACGGACTTATCGAAAACGTCAGCACCCTGCACGATACGGTGACCAACAGCGGAAATTTCGTCCATGCTGTCAATAACCTTTGCATCGCCTGTTGTAAGAACTTCAACAAGCTTCATAAAAGCTTCTGTATGAGTTGGAAAATCGCATTTTTCATCGAGCTGTCTGCCGTCGCTTGTTTTGTGTGCGAGATGACCGTCGATACCGATTCTGTCGCAGTTACCCTTTGCAATAACGCTCTCATCGTCCATATTGATGAGCTGATACTTGAGGGAAGAACTTCCTGCATTAACAACTAAGATAATCATAAATTCACATTTCCTTTCAGATTTAAATTGCATATATTATTATATACCATTTTTGCCAAAATGCAAGCTTTTTTGGAAATTTATCTCAATACGCATTAAAAAATGCGAAAATCAGGACAAAACATATCCGATTCTCACAAAAAATTTGTAAGGATAATGAAATATATATAAAACCCATTGAAATTTCAGGAAAGAGGTAGTAAAATGAAAATCAGCGGTATAATCTGTGAATATAATCCGTTCCATAACGGTCACCTTTACCATATCAACGAAACAAGAAAAAATGGTGCTACACATATCGTTGCGGTAATGAGTGGAAATTTCGTTCAGCGTGGTGACGTTGCGGTAATGGATAAGCTTGAAAGAGCAAGGCTTGCAGTTCGTTCAGGTGCTGACCTTGTTATAGAGCTTCCTGTTCAGTATTGCCTTTCTTCTGCTGAAAACTTCGCTACCGGAGCAGTTTTCCTTCTTGATTCCCTTGGTGCTGTTGACGAAATATCTTTCGGAAGTGAGTGCGGTGACGTTGACAGGCTTCAGGAAGCTATGGATACAGTTGAAGTCATGGCTATGGTCCATGCCGACGATATCCGTGAAATTATGGAAAAAGGCTATACATACCCCAGAGCACTGACCTCTGTGGTAAAAGGAAAAGAACCCGATATTGCTGATATTATTTCCGAACCGAATAATCTTCTCGCAATTGAGTATATGCGTGCCCTGAAGCGTTTTTCATCGACCATGATACCTTACACAGTCAAGCGTGTAAGTTCGCCTCATGACAGTCAGATAACCGAAAACGGCTTTGCAAGTGCCTCACTCCTGCGTGAAATGCTTGAGTTTGAAAATGATATAACAGGTATCGGAGAATATACCACACAGCCATGGAAGGATGCAATTTCCTCTGCCATAAGCAAGGGAGAGATAGCTTCCCTCAACAGACTGGAAAGAGTTCTGCTTTATAAGCTCAGAAGCTGCAGCGTTGAAGAAATAAAAGAAATAGACGACGTTGGACAGGGGCTTGAAAACAGGATATATGGTGCGAGAATGGCAGGCTCGCTTGATGAACTGCTTTTTACCGTCAAGACCAAAAGATACACAATGGCCCGTATAAGACGTATCATGCTGAAACTTCTCATAGGCGTAAAAAAAGACGATATGGCACAGCTTCCTCCTTACGGAAGAATACTTGCCTTCAATGAAAGAGGCAGAGAGATACTTGCCAAGGCGAAAAATGCCGCAACTATCCCTTATGCCGCCTCTATCGCAAAGCTTTCACAGGTTAGTGACATAGCAGAGCGTTTCGTTGACCTTGAGATAAGAGCATCTGATATATACGGTCTGGCTCTTGACACCGTTACATCAGCCCAGAAAGACTATAGGGCGAAAATTATGATAGATATGGAGTAGAACTAAATGAATAGCAGATTTTTGAAAAAGGCTTCACTGTCTGTTTCTGCACTTTTGTGCCTTACTGCGTGCGGTGCAGCCGCTGCTGTAGCAACCCCGAAATCCGATTTAAAGGAGACAGAAAGCAATATCACGCTCAAACAGGAAATCACAACTTCCGAACCAACTACCGAATCTCCTACTGAACCGTTCTATGTTGATGTTAAAATGCCGAGAGGTCATAAAATTGCTCAAAAATCGGTCATCAAAAATTTTGAAACGGTCATGCAGGAACCTGAACTTCCGACAGGGTGTGAGGTTACGGCTCTTTGTCAGACTCTCAATTTTCTCGGCTTCGATATTGATAAAGTTGAACTTGCTGACGAATTTATGCCCATAGACTTTGAGGGTGCAACAACCATGAATCACGCTTATATCGGTGATCCTAAATTCTATGACGGCTTCGGCTGTCTGCCGCCTGTTATAGTTCAGACAGCAGATGATTATTTTGAGTCAGTCAATTCACCGTGCTATGCCGTTGATATGAGCGATACAAAGCTTGAGGAGCTTTTCTATCAGATAGAACAGGGTAGACCGCTTATCCTCTGGGCTACCATTGACCTCTGGGAATGTCCGACAGAACTTATGTGGACTACTGCCGACGGCGAGGAAATGTGGTTCAACGGTATGCAGCACTGTCTCGTTATCTACGGCTATGACCTTGATAAAAAAATAGTCTATGCGGCTGATCCGCTTGTTGGAAATATTGAATACGACCTTGAACGTTTTGAAAGAATGTTCGAGATAATGGAGGAAAAAGCCGTTGTTATCTGCGGCGATTCCAAGACTGAAGGCGTTTACAATCCTGATAAGGACTATAAAAAGTCAAAATTCCTGAGCCGAAATGCACAGGAAAAGAAGAAAGAGGAAGAAGAAAAGGCTCTTGCCGAAAAGGAAGAAAAGGAACGCAAAAAGGCTGAAAAAGAAGCTGAAGAACAGGCTGAAAAAGAAAAAAGAGAACAACAGGAACAGAAGCCTGTTGAAACTGCTCCGCATATTGAAAGAGTTACCGCCGCAACACGCCGTCCTGTTCAGATAATTGAAACAGAACCGCCGACGGAATATGTTGCAGTTCCTTCTGAAACGCCCGAACAGCCTTATTCAGAACCTGAATCTTCTTCTGAACCGGAATATGTTCCGGTTCCTGAAACTGAACCTGTTCAGGAACCAATCCCTGAACCGATTCCTGAAACCGATCCGGTTCCCGCACCTGTAGTAAGTGAGGGTGAGGCATATACGGAGGATTATTCGTTTGATTAAGGGCGTTATTTTCGATCTTGACGGTACTCTTATCGACTCAATGAAAATATGGTACAATATCGACAGAGAATTTCTGAGAGAAAACGGTATACTGAATCCTCCCGAGGATATCTCCGAACGCATGAAAAAAATGTCAATTGATGAATCGTCACAGTATTTTATTGATTTTTTTGGTCTTGATCTTACAAAAGAGTACGTTATAAAGCGTATAGAGGAGCTTGTGCGTGTGCAGTATGAGCAGTTCATCCCGTTGAAGCCCCACGTCATAGAGGCACTTGATATGCTTGATGAAAAGAATATACCTTACGGCGTGGCAACGGCAACTTACAGCAGTCTTGCAGAAGCTGTGCTGAAAAGATGCGGGATTTTCGGCAGATTCAGGTTTCTTCTTACTGATATTGAATACCCTATGGGAAAAAAGTGCCCTGATATTTTCCTCGGAGGTGCGGAAAGACTTGACTGCCGTCCTGATGAGGTGCTTGTAATAGAGGACTCGCTTCACTGTATTGAAACGGCTGTCGGTGCCGGTTTTGTGACCGCAGGTGTTTATGATGAGGCGGCAGAGGTTGACAAACAGCGTATTGCCGAGATTTCGGATCACTATTTGCTGTCGCTCTCTGAACTTTCTGATATTTTTGTATAAACGGCGAACTTGGTTCGCCTTATCTTTTGTCAAAATAGTATCACAATTTGTATTAAGGAGTTTTTATGAAAAAAGTAATGGTTGGCATGAGTGGCGGTGTTGACAGTTCTGTTGCCGCCCTTCTTCTTAAAGAACGTGGTTTTGATGTTGTTGGTGTTACTTTGAAGCTTTTCTCTGACGAGGACATCCGTAATGCTGAAAAAGACGGCAAAGCTTGCTGTGCATTGTCGGATGCGGAAGATGCCCGAAAAGCCGCAGACCGCCTCGGAATTGAACATCATATCTTTGATTTCCGTGAATATTTCCGTGAGTTTGTTATGAAAAAGTTCGCAGACTGCTATCTTTGCGGACAAACTCCAAATCCCTGCATAGAATGCAACCGTCATATAAAATTCGGCTATATGCTGAAACGTGCGGAAGAAAGCGGTGCTGATTATATTGCAACAGGTCACTATGCAGTCAGCGAATTTGACGAAAAATCGGGCAGATGGCTGCTGAAACGTCCGAAAGACAGAAGCAAGGATCAGACTTATGTTCTTTAGTCACTTACTCAGGAACAGCTTTCACATACTGTTTTTCCGCTTGGTGAACTTGAAAAATCGCAGGTCAGGGAACTCGCTGAAAAAGCGGTTCTCGGAAATTCGCAGAAGCCTGATAGTCAGGATATTTGCTTTGTGCCTGATGGTGACTATGCTGAATTTATCAGACATTTCACAGGTGCTGGAGTTAAATGCGGAAATTTTGTGGATATGGAAGGCAAAGTGTTGGGTGAACACAAGGGTATAATTAATTATACAGTAGGTCAGCGTAAGGGACTCGGTATTGCCCTTGGTCACCCCGCATACGTTGTTAAAAAGGATATCACCGATAATACTGTTACTCTCGGTCTTGAATCAGACCTCTATACCAAGTCGCTCACAGCTTACGATTTTAACCTTATTTCCGCCGCAGAACTGACCGAGCCTATGCGTGTCACAGCCAAGACTCGCTATAGTCAGAGGGAGCAGACTGCAACCCTTTCTTATCTCGGAAACGGTGAATATCTGGTTGAATTTGATGAGCCGCAGAGAGCCGTTACAAGCGGTCAGGCTGTTGTTCTTTACGACGGCGATATAGTAGTGGGCGGCGGTACGATAAGGTGACAACGGAGTTGAACTATGGAATATAAATTTGAAAAACTTACTGAAAAGATTTTTGTCTGTGCAAGTTCTGACCACCGATTCGGTACAGATGCTTTTCTGCTTGCCGATTTTTCGCAGTACCGCCACAAGGACAAAGCGTGTGACCTCGGAACAGGCTGCGGTATAATTCCGCTTATCATGCAGAAAAAGCTTCCGCCGCAGATAACTTATGCGGTTGATATTCAGGAGGGGGCAATTCAGCAGCTTCAGCTTGGCATTGAAAAAAGTGAAACTGAAGGTATTGTGCCGATTTGTGCTGATTTGAAGCTGCTCTGGGAAAATGCACCGATAGGACGGCTTGACCTTGTAACCTGTAATCCGCCGTATAAGGCTGTAAATGCAGGATTTCAGAGCGTGATTACTGCACAGAAAATTGCAAGGCACGAGATAATGTGCAATATTGACGACGTTTGCGGTGCGGCTGAAAAACTCCTGAAATTCGGCGGAAGACTCTGTGTCTGCAACCGTCCTGAAAGACTTAGCGATGTTATAGCGGCTATGAAAAATCACAATATTGAACCCAAACGTCTGAGGTTTGTTTCCAAGAACCCTGAAGAAGCACCGTGGCTGTTTCTGATAGAGGGCAAGAAAGGCTCAAAACCATTTATGACGGTTGAGCCGCAGCTCTATATCCGCAGTGAAAACGGGTTTTCAGACGAACTTCAAAAAATCTATTCAACAGGAAAGGAACAGCTATGAGTGGAATACTGTATATTATCGGAACTCCGATAGGAAATATGGAGGACATAACCCTTCGTCAGCTTGATACACTCGGCAGTGTTGACTTTATCTGTGCGGAGGATACAAGAGTAAGCCTTAAACTACTCAACCGCTACGAAATAAAAAAACAGCTCGTAAGCTTTCATGAACACAGCTCAAAGTCCGATGCACAGCGTATTATTGACAGGATTATGTCAGGTGAGAACTGTGGTATTGTAACAGATGCGGGAATGCCGTGTATTTCAGATCCCGGAGAAGTTCTTGTGAAAATGTGTGCTGAAAACGGGATTGAAGTAAAGGTAGTTCCCGGTCCGAGTGCAGTGGTATCGGCAGTTGCGGTATCAGGACTAAGTACACGCAGATTTACATTTGAAGGCTTCCTTCCTGTTCCGAAAAAAGAAAGAAAGGAACGTCTTGAACTTTTGCGGAACGAAACTGCTGTTATGGTATTTTATGAAGCACCTCATAAGCTGAAAACCACTCTTTCTGATTTAACCGATTTTTTCGGAGGAGAACGCCGTATCTCACTTTGCCGTGAGCTGACCAAGATACACGAGGAAGTTTTGAGAATGACTCTTTCGGAGGCTGTGGATTATTACAGCGAACATGAGCCTAAAGGTGAATTTGTATTGGTTCTTGAGGGAAAATGTTCTGACGATTCTGATGAAATTACCATAGAACAGGCACTTGAACAGGTGAAAAAGCTCATAGATATGGGGGAAAAGCCGACAGATGCCTGTAAAGCCGTTGCAAAGGAAACAGGCTTCCGAAAAGGTGAATTATATTCTGCGTTTTGCGGAGAATGAATAGTCTAATATTTTAAAAAAGTAAAAATATATCAGAAATACTTGAATTTTTCCTCGATTTGTGGTATAATTATTTCTAATATCATATTATAGTTGCCGTTTTTTTGTTTTTAGTAATCAGTAAAGGTTATTTTTTATTTAATTTTCGGATATACTTTATGTATGTCTTCCGTATGTAATACGGTGAAAGAGGTTCTATTATGATTAATGATTTACATTGCCACACTAAACTGTCTGATGGTTCTCTTGGCATTGAGGATATTATAGATCAGGCAAAACGTACAGACATTGAATGGCTTTCAATTACAGATCACGACACAATGGCTTCTTTTTCAAGAGCCGATGTTCTTGCTGAACGTGCAGGTATCAAAATACTTCACGGTGTTGAACTGTCTGCATGGGATAAGGAAAGAAACAGGAAAGTTCATATTCTCTGCTATGCACCGTCAAAACCAAACCGCCTTGAGGGACTTTGCCTTAAATGCTGTGAGATAAGACGTGAATGTTCAAAGGAAATGATACAGAAGGTCATGGAGAAATTCCCGATAACTCAGGAAAGTATACTCAAGCATACCACTGCTTCAAAAAGTATTTTCAAACAGCACATCATGAGAGCTTTGATAGACTACGGATATGCTCTCGAATTTTACGGTGAACTTGACAAGGAACTATTTAATCCAAAAAAAGGTTCATGTTATGTTGAACGTGAATATCCCGATGTCAATTTTGTTATCGACCTCATACATACTGCAAGAGGTGTTGCTGTAATGGCTCACCCTGCACAGTATGACAGTATCGAACTTCTTGAAGAACTGGCAAAACAAAAAAGAATCGACGGCGTTGAGATAGGTCATTATTCCGCTGACGAAAACTATCGCAGTGAACTTTCTGCCATTGCCGATAAATATGAACTTATCCGGACAGGTGGTTCGGATTTCCACGGACTTTATAACAGTGTGCCGACTTATCTCGGAAAAGAGTCTACCACAAAGGAAAATCTTGACAGGATACTGAAGCTTGCTGCAGTTCGTAAAGCCGATAAATGATAATTAAGGCAGCACTGCACAAAGAGTGTGCGGTATTGCATTAAAACCGAATGGGGGAAAAATGGAAGTTAAAATTATTCCTGCACTGCTCTCTGCTGTATTATTCGTGCTTTTCTTTATCCCCATTACCATGGGCATATTAAATGCCGGAAACGGGATAGGAATGCTGGTTTCATTGACCTTTACGGTAGTTTTTATATTCTGGAAGCCTTTTAAAAGCTTGCTTTCAAATGTCTGGAATAAGCCGTTTGGAAAAGTGATACTTATTCTGATATCAGTGATAATGTGCGTGTGCATTGTATTTGCAGTTGTCATCAGCATTTTTATGGCTCGTCAGATACACGATCCGCCGAAAAATGACAGCACAACCCTTATTATTCTCGGCTGTAAGGTCAAGGACGGCAGACCGTCGCTCATGCTGAAACGCAGACTTGATGCTGCTTATGACTACCTTTCTCAGCACGAAAATGTATGTGTTGTGGTATCTGGCGGAAAAGGTGATGATGAAGCTGTAAGTGAGGCTCAGTGCATGAAGGAGTATCTTGCAGAACTGGGAATTTCACCTGAACGTGTCTTTATGGAGGATAAGTCTGTAAATACGGTTCAGAATTTGAAATTTTCAAAGGAAGTTGCCGAAAAAAACGGGCTTCCAATGCAGTTTACTCTTGTTACAGACGGCTTTCATCAGTTCAGGGCGGAAATGCTTGCAAAAAAAATCGGCATTCATCCAAATAACATTTCCGGCTATACTTCATGGTATCTCCTGCCTGCCTATTGGGTAAGAGAATGGCTTGGCATCGCATACTACTGGCTTTTTGGCTGAGGTTTGAAAGATGAAGTGGACTATAAAGCGTATCTCTGACGGAAAATATCTCTACACCGGTTTTGTATTTACAGATGAACGTGCTTTTGCAAGACGTTTCGGTTCAGAAAAACAAGCGAAAGCTTTCCTGAGAACGACGGATCATGAACGTGACAATTTCATTATAGAGGAGCTTTCCGATGAAAAAGCTGACGAGCTGAAACGTAAACTGAATGAACTGACGGAACTTATTCAGTATAATTTTTAAACTAAGTAAAGGATTGATTATTGTGAAAATTGCTTTTTCAACGCTTGCCTGTCCCGACTGGACATGGTCTGATATTTATTCAATTGCTAAGGACTTCGGTTTCGACGGTATTGAGATCAGAGGTCTTGGCAATGAAATTTTTTCTGTGAAGGCACAGCCCTTTACCGAAAAACAACTCCCTGCAACTGTTGAGAAGCTGCGTTCACTAAATCTTGAAATACCATGTCTTTCTTCAGGTGCCTGCCTTAAATTCAAGGACAAATTTGATGCCGCAGAAAATGAGGTTCGTGAATATGCAAAGCTCGCACAGAAAATAGACTCCTCATATATCCGTATTCTCGCTGACCTTGAACCCGGTCCGAAGGACGAAGTTGACGATGATTACATCGTTGAAGCTCTCGGAAAACTCGTCCCTATCGCTGAAGAATACAATGTTACGCTTCTTGTTGAAACAAACGGTGTTTATTCAGATACAGCACGCCTTGCCGATGTTCTGAAAAGAGTCGGAAGCCGTAAAGTAGCCGCACTTTGGGATATGCACCACCCTTACCGTTATGGCGGCGAATCACCTGAAACAACAGTTGCCAATCTTGGTGAATATATCAAGTATATTCAGGTCAAAGACAGTGTTATCAACGAAAATGGTGACGTTGAATACAGAATAATGGGTACAGGTGATATCCCCGTCAAGGAAATGATAGAAGCTGTTGAGGCTGTCAACTATACAGGCTATATCTCCCTTGAATGGGTTAAACGCTGGTCAAGAAATCTCAGCGACGGCGGTATCGTTATTCCTCAGTTTGCCGAGTATATGTCCCCATACAGGACTAAGCACAAGCACCCTCTCCAGACTAATATGAGAGGCGATGGTCAGTATCCGTGGCCGAAGGAACGTATTCTCAGCTACACATTCCCCGATGTTCTGGACAGAATATGCGAACAGTTCCCGAATCAGTATGCTTTCCGCTATACCGAACTGGACTATACAAGAACATATCCTGAATTTCGTGATGATGTGGATAATTTTGCCCGTGCATTGCTTGCAATGGGCGTTAAGAAAGATGATCATGTTGCTATATGGGCTACAAATATTCCTCAGTGGTACATCACATTCTGGGCTGTTACCAAGATAGGTGCAGTTCTCGTTACCATGAACACAGAATACCGTATCCACGAAACAGAATATCTCCTTCGTCAGTCAGATACAATGACTCTCGTAATGATTGACGGCATAAAA
>JAZQND010000181.1:0-6510 GCA_045627145.1 Ruminococcus sp.
TTGTTACCAGCAGTTGTCTTCCTAAGACCGCTTGGCCTCCGACTTCATTAAATTCAAAATAAATATCATTAA
The DNA here is from genome assembly GCA_045627145.1 of Ruminococcus sp. Lineage (GTDB taxonomy): Bacteria > Bacillota > Clostridia > Oscillospirales > Ruminococcaceae > Ruminococcus. Next base: position 73 of record JAZQND010000181.1, read on the forward strand.
GGCAGCACCGCACAAAGATTGTGCGGCAGAAACGCAGTCGGATTTTTCGTCAGATTGCATAGCAATTTCGCAGGGATACTGTTGTATGAGAAGGAATTTCTGTGTAATATGACGAAAAATCTGCAAGCTTATGACGTACAAAGTCGTCAGACGTGCTTTGTGCGGTGCTGTCTTAATACACTGATAAGCTAATTATAACAAATGGAAATTGATGTGTCAATAGAACGTTGCATTTTTTACAATCAACAACTCCATTTTTTGCTGTTTCTCACAAGTTTTTCACAATGCTTCGGTTTCATTTCTGCTTTTTCCGCTTTGTTCATTTGTCAGAAGCTGTACTATATCCGTCAAAATAATCAGCATTACAGGTAATATGCAAGGCAGTATACGACGTTCATACATACCGCTGACAGGTGTCATATCAAATTTATCCGTCCAGCCGCTTTTATCTGCGTGTTCTGTCAGTTTGTGAAGCATTGCCATACACATGACAAAGCCTGATGATGTAAGAATAATTGAAATAATATCCGCCGCATTTTTCCTGAAAAGACATAGTACTGCACCCGCTGACATTGCGGCGGCGGCGGCTATGAACAGCACTCCGGCGGTAAAAAGTCCGTTGCCGTAGCTTACACGGTTATATATAAGCCCCGCACCTGTCAAAACAGGCATTGCGGCAGAAAAATAAATGGCTGTCGGCAGTATTGCAAGCTTCAGAAAGAATAATGCCGATTTCCTTTTTTTAACATTTTTTCTCATTTTTCAACTCCGTTTTCACAGGTAAAAAAACTGTGACTAATTTTCACTTATAAATATATCTCTGCTGTTCAATACTATTCAGGGGCGAAAAAGCTTTCATAGCTCCCAATTATTGCTCCGCCAATTAAATCTTGAATATTTTATGCGAAGTAATGAAGGAGAAAGTCAAGGAAGAAAACCACAGGAATACTGGTGTATTTCAAGTTTTTCTGACGCAGAATTTCTTCTTCAGGACGAGCAGAAAAATTCATGATTTAATTGGTGGAGCAATAATATGGACGGATATCGCCCCGGAAAGGAAAATATATGCAGATAAAAAAATTCATTTCAGAAACTGCGGCTGCTTTATTATCTGCGGCACTTATAGGATTATTCGGCACTTCCGTTTACTATTCCGAAAGACTGCCCGAAACCATAACCGTTTCAGGCTTTGCAGAAACCGAAATCGCACAGTATCCGGAAATTACGCTCTGTTCAGGTTCTGCCGGACAAGCCTCCGAACAGGCTGACCTTTCACTTTTCGGAATTATACCCGTGAAAAAAGTGGAAGTCAGACAGGCAAAACCTCCTGAACTTATCGTTGGCGGACAGCCTTTCGGTATCAAACTGCTTATGGATGGCGTTATGGTAACTGCACTCGGCAAGGTTGAAGCAGACAGCGAAAACACAGTCTGTCCGGCAGCAGAGGCAGGAGTGAAAGTAGGCGACATAATCCGTACAGCAGCGGATATACCTCTCACCTCAAATGCACAGCTTCAGGATACCATAAGCAGCAGCGGCGGTGAACCTCTTGAACTTTCCGTTGAACGTGACGGAATTATATTCAATACCACTCTGAAACCCGTCTATTCCGAAATAAGCCGTCAATGGAAGGGCGGAATGTGGGTTCGTGACAGTATTGCAGGAATAGGCACAATGACCTTCATTGACAAAGCCACAGGACGTTTTGCAGGGCTTGGTCACCCGATATGCGATTCCGATACAGGGGGGATAGTCCCTGTTCACAGCGGCGAGGCTGTACCCGTTGAGATCACCGATACAAAGCGTGGTGAACGTGGCATACCCGGTGAACTTCGTGGACGCTTCACAAGCGGAAGTTTCGGAAGTCTTGACCTTAACAACGGCTGCGGAGTTTTCGGGAAACTCAATGAAGAAGCTCTAAAATCAGCCTTATCAGAAGGGGAGGTCTTTCCTCTCGGCTACCGTCAGGAAATAACCACGGGAAATGCCGAAATATTCACAACCGTTAATGGTCACACGCCGCAGAGATACGCAATTGAGATAGAGAGCATTGATTACAGCGGCAAAGATAACTCCAAGAACATGAAAATAAGGATAACCGACGAAAAACTGCTTGAAAGTTCGGGCGGTATCGTACAGGGGATGAGTGGAAGTCCGATAATACAGAATGGAAGGCTTATAGGTGCGGTAACTCATGTATTTGTAGCCGAACCTGACTGCGGATTTGCGGTTTTTGCCGATAACATGGCTGAATTTCTCGGATAAACGACAATAAAAGAGGGCGTTACCAACAGTAACGCCCTTGAGTTTAGATGTTGTTGATTATCTGTTTTCCTCACTGAAACCGCTGTCAACGAGCTCGATAAGAGCATCTACAGCAGCCTTTTCGTCTGCACCGTCAGCTATAACCTTGATGTTAGTACCGCCAACAATACCGAGTGAAAGGATACCAAGTAAACTCTTAGCATTTACTCTGCGTTCTTCCTTTTCTATCCAGATTGAAGCCTTGAATTCATTGGCTTTCTGAATGAAGAATGTTGCAGGTCTTGCGTGAAGTCCAACCTGATTCATTACTGTTACTTCTCTGACAAACATATACAACTCTCCTATTCTCTATTATCGCTGTCATTTTGATAGACAGTCGATGCAAATATTTCTCACTTGCTGATTTAATTATACAATCAAATCTCAACATAGTCAACGGATTTTTGATGATAAAACTACACTTTCGTTTAAATTCTACATTTACATTAAATCGCACGTTAATTTTTTTCTTCTGCTTGTTTAATATCACTACAAAAAATGTTGACATTCGTTGTTAATCTTCCATAATATTCAACGTTGGATTATGTTTATATTATCTAAACTAAAATTTACACTATTCATTTTTAGTTCATGATATGTCATCATTGTTATTTTTTATATCTCTCCAGCAAATCCGGACGTCTTTCGGCTGTTATCTCAAGACTTTTCTCGTGCCGCCATGCTGCAATGTTTTTGTGGTGACCTGTAAGGAGTACGGGTGGGACTGCTTCGCCCTCCCAGACCTCCGGACGAGTATAATGAGGATATTCCAGCAGACCGCTGTAGATGCTTTCTTCCTCAAAGCACACGTCGTCTGAAAGTACTCCGGGACACATTCTTGCAACAGAATCCACAAGCACCATTGCAGGTATCTCTCCGCCTGTAAGAACGTAATCACCTATGGATATCTCCTCATCAACTATTTTGTCTATGACACGCTGGTCAACGCCCTCATAGTGACCGCAGATTATCAGGATATTATCCATTTTTGAAAGCTCTGCGGCTCTCTGCTGGTCAAGTATCCTGCCCTTTGGTGACATATATATTGTATGCGGTTTTGTGCCGAAATCTTCACAAATCGCCTTGTAACAATTGTAAATCGGTTCACACTGCATTACCATACCCATTCCGCCGCCGTAAGGTGTATCGTCAACACGACGGTGCTTATCCTGAGTATATTCTCTTATCTGGCGGCAGTGAATCTGTATTTTTTCGGCTTTTCTTGCTCTGCCGACAATGCTTTCGCCCAGAACTGCTTCACACATTTCAGGAAAAAGCGTGGCTATTTCAATTCTCATCATTTTCCCTCCATGCATTTGTGAGGTGAAGAGTTTCTGCAATTTGCAAATTCAGCTCCTCATCTTCCGAAGATACACAAATATGATAATATTTATCGTTTTTGTCGTAAAACTTGGCTATCACATATATCCCGTCGTATTCAGGCTCATTGGTAATCATGTAAAAGCCCTTTAAATCGGAAGTTTCATTAAAACAGTACTTCCTTCCGGTCTGGCAGCCTATCAGCTCATAAAGCTTATAAAAAGTATGTGCTGACCTGCAATTATGGATATCAAGGTCTGATTTTTTCAGGTACATAGCGGTCTTAAAAAGCTCATATTCGTTTTCAGGATATTCCTTGCCCGTTTTTTCGCAGAAATACTTCATTTCGTCAGGCGTTATATCGAGGTCTGCAAGCAGTTCTTCGACATATTCAGCCTCTGAGCTTTCGTCTGAAAAGACGTAGATATGCAGTTTTTCATCAGCACTTGCATAGCACATTTCTTCTTCACGGTATTCCATGCCTGCGGGAGCATAAAACTCCGCACCGTACATACCGTATGCAGACCATGTATCGGGAATATTCACATCGGAAACAATATCCTCTGATTCAAGCTCCTGAAAATCGCCGTATTCATTAATTATGCGGTATTTCCACGGCAATCCCTGAAAGGCGAATGCAAGCACAGCTAATACTCCGATAACCGCACACAAAATTGCAGCAAATTTTTTCATATCAGTCAAAAAGTCCGTCAAGTGGACGAATGGTCATAATATCGTTATCCGTATCGGTTGAAACTACAACATCAGCTATTGCAGGCACAAGATATTCCTTTTCGCCGTTTTTCACAACATATACGTCGTTTGCACCTGTCTGCATGACATCATTGATTTTTCCGTAAACCAGACCGCTGTCTGCGTCACGGACTTCCATGCCGATAAGGTCCTGAATAAAGTAGGTATCATCATCAAGCTCAAGGTCATCACGGTGCATATAAAGCACCTTATTTCTGAGTTTTTCGGCTTCTTCGGGAGAATCTACTCCTTCTATCTTGGCAATTACCATATTCTTGAAAGCTCTTGAATGCTCAATCAGAAGTTCATTTTTATCCTTTCCGACAAAGAGCCTTTCAAATTCCGCAAGAAGTTCGGGAGAATCCGTATACGGCATTATTTTTACCTCTCCACGGATTCCGTGAGTGGTAACTATTTTTCCTGCTTCGAGAAATTCCTTTTTCATACTAAACCTCATCAGACGGACATTTCGTCAGTTTTTCATTTCAAAGCTTTCACCGAGAATATCCTTGTTTGCCTCAAGAACAGGATTTATGCACTCTGCAAGGAATTCCTCTACCTGCTGAGGACTTCTTCCCACGAAGTTTTCAGGCTTCAGGATAGAATCGAGTTCTTCCTTTGTTATCATGAACATCGGATCATTTACGATAAGCTCACAAAGATTGCTGTCTTTTCCGTAAACCTTTATCTGTTCAGCGGCTATCATTGAATATTCACGGATACGCTCGTGGAGTTCCTGACGGTTTCCGCCCTTCTTTACAGCGTCCATCATGATATTTTCAGTTGCCATGAAAGGAAGCTTTGCCATAAGTCTGCGGCGTACTATTTCAGGATATACCACCATACCGTCAGTTACATTCATCATGATATTGAGTATTGCGTCAACTCCGAGGAATGCTTCTGCAACGGAAATTCTCTTGTTTGCGGAATCGTCGAGGGTTCTCTCGAACCACTGTGTACCTGCTGTGAATGCAGGGTTAAGAACGTCTATCATAACGTATCTTGCAAGAGATGTTATTCTCTCACAACGCATAGGATTTCTCTTGTAAGCCATAGCAGATGAGCCTATCTGTGACTTTTCACGGGGTTCTTCCATTTCCTCAAAGCTCTGAAGGATACGGAGGTCATTGGAGAATTTGCTGCAGGTCTGGGCGATGCCGCTTAATACTGCAAGAACCTGTGAATCAACTTTTCTTGAATAGGTCTGACCTGAAACCGGTACAACGCTGTCGAAGCCCATTTCCTCGGCAATCATCTTTTCAAGTGACTTTATCTTTTCTGTATCACCCTCGAAAAGCTCCATGAAGGAAGCCTGAGTACCTGTAGTACCCTTTGAACCGAGAAGTTTGAGGGTTGAAATTCTGTATTCAAGGTCATTGAAGTCCATGAGGAGTTCATTGAGCCAGAGTGTGGCACGTTTGCCGACTGTTGTAGGCTGTGCAGGCTGGAGGTGAGTATAAGCCATACAAGGCATATTCTTATATTCATCAGCGAATTTTGCAAGGTTGTTCATTACGTTGATGAGCTTTCTGCGGACTATCTGCAAAGCATCACGCATAATGATAATGTCGGTGTTGTCTCCGACATAGCATGAAGTAGCACCGAGATGGATTATAGCTTCTGCATCAGGGCAGGCTTTTCCGTATGTATAGACATGAGCCATAACATCATGGCGAACAACCTTTTCACGTTCTGCCGCCATATCGTAATCAATATCGTGGATATGCTCCTCAAGCTGCTTGACCTGTTCTTCCGTAACAGGCAGACCGAGCTTCATTTCAGCTCTTGCAAGGGCAACCCAAAGCTTTCTCCATGTTGTAAACTTCTTATCCGCAGAGAAAATGTACTGCATTTCCTCACTTGCATAGCGTGTGCAGAATGGGCTTTCGTAGCTGTTGATATTTCCACTCATGATAATATCTCCTTTATCCGTGCAAAGCACATAATTTTTAATTACCGTCAGCATTTTATTTCCTCGGAAATAAGACATTGAGTCACTAAGCGATACCATATAGGCCCCACTAAAAGCCCCTTCTGAGAAAAAGCAGCTATGTACAGCAT
>JAZQND010000182.1:0-11010 GCA_045627145.1 Ruminococcus sp.
TCTGAATTTGCCTTGAGAATTTCAGTACATTCACTGTATGCTGTTTCAATAATCTGACGAACCTCATCATCAATCTGTGCGGCTACTGCCTCACTGTAATTTCTTGTATGACCATAGTCCTTACCGAGGAATACCTCATCATTATCCGAACCATAAACAACAGTACCGAGTTTCTTGGAGAAACCATACTTTGTAACCATATTTCTTGCAGTTGAAGTAGCTCTTTCGATATCGTTTGAAGCACCTGTGCAGATATCATCAATAAAGAGTTCTTCAGCAACACGTCCGCCGAGAAGCATTACAATGCTTTCTCTCATCTGATTTCTTGAAACGTGCTGGTCATCGGTATCAGGACGAGTAACAGTAAGACCGGCAGCCATGCCACGCTGTATTATAGTTACCTGATGAACCTTATCCTGTGTCGGAAGATTATAAGCCGCAACCGCATGACCTGCCTCATGATAGGCTGTAACACGTCTGTCATTTTCGGTAACGATTCTTGATTTCTTTTCAGGACCGGCGATAACCTTCATGGTAGCTTCTTCAATATCAAATTCGGTGATAGCCATTCTTTCATTGCGAGCAGCAAGAAGTGCAGCTTCATTAAGGAGATTTTCGAGGTCAGCACCTGTAAATCCCTGAGTAGTCTGGGCGATAACTTTGAGGTCAACGTCCGGACCAAGCGGCTTATTCTTTGCATGGACTTTCAGAATTTCTTCACGTCCCTTTACATCAGGATAACCAACAACGATCTGTCTGTCAAAACGTCCCGGACGGAGAAGTGCAGGATCGAGGATATCACGTCTGTTGGTAGCAGCAATAACAATAACATTTTCATTGCCTGTAAAGCCGTCCATTTCAACGAGAAGCTGGTTAAGAGTCTGTTCACGCTCATCATGACCGCCGCCGAGACCTGCACCTCTGTGTCTGCCGACAGCATCGATTTCGTCGATGAAAATAATAGCCGGAGCGTGTTTCTTAGCCTGTTCAAACAGATCTCTTACACGGGATGCACCGACTCCGACAAACATTTCCACGAAATCAGAACCTGAAATCGGGAAAAACGGACAGCCTGCCTCACCGGCAACCGCACGGGCGAGGAGAGTTTTACCTGTACCGGGAGGTCCAAGAAGAAGAACACCCTTTGGAACCTTTGCACCGATATCTTTATACTTGTTTGGATGTTTGAGGAAGTCAACGATTTCCTCAAGTTCCTTTTTTTCTTCATCAGCACCGGCAACGTCTTTAAAAGTAGCCTTTCTTGCACTTGCACCGCTTTTAAGGTTTGCTTTGCCGAAATTGGAATATTTTCCGCCGCCGCCGCTTTGTTTCATCATGAAAAACAAAATAGCAATACCAAGAACTACTGTAAGGAGAACAGGAATAAGTGAATAAAGCCATGTTCTGTCTGTAATTTTGATATAATCCTGTTTAAGAGGTTCATCAGGATACTTTTTGTTGTAATTCACACGATAATTTTCGGTATCATCAAGAAAAATGCTGACATTTGGTACGCTGTAAACGTGTTTAACGTCTTCATCTCTGAGTTTATATTTCAGTTCACCTGTACCGAGGTCAAGCTCATAGTATGAGACCTGATAATTATCGAAATAACCGATAACTTCCGTATACTCCTTTTTATCGGTTTCAGCACTCATATTTGAAATAACAAAATAAAAACAAAATACTGCTAAAAGTGCTATGATAATGTAGGTAATAATTCCTTTTCCCTTTTTTGGTGTCAATATATCCACTCCATTCTGTTTTTTTGTGCGATTCCTTAAATAATCCGATATATTTATAATTTATCTATGGAATCAATAACTGAAATTTTAAGCAGACGCACAGTGTTTTTGTCAGGAGCGACACGCTGGGCAATGCCAATATTTTCAGCAAAAACCGTACCGTCTTCGTCCTCCAGAAAATGGAGAAAGTTTCTGTTTTCTAACGGAACAGTTTGATTGATAAGTTTTTTTACGGAAGAATTGAAGTTTCTGCCGCAAAGCTGAATTTTGTCACCGAATTTTCGGCTTCTGACAATAATCCTTCCCTTTATTTTATCATAATCTGCCAGATAAAATGTTAATAAATTGTTAACAGAGCGAATTTTCTTCAAATTATCACATTCAACAATTTCGCAAAGCAGAGTTTTGTTCGGAAAAATATGATTTTCACCTATTACCATATCTTTTGAAATCAATTCCTGTTCTTTTTTTTGCGGAATACTTATAAGAACAATTGAATTTTTATCTGAAACAAGATAAATATCACCTGAAACATTTATTTTTCCGCCGTTCATTAGGATTCTATCTGCTTGTGCAAGTCTGTCTGACGAATATGGAAGATTCTTTTCAGTGAGAAGCCGTGCTATACAGCGTCGCCTTATAACACTGTGAAAAACGGAAAGTCCGGAAAAACCATCTGCAATACGACATTCTTCCATGGCAGCATCAGTTTGCGAATCAAGAAGTTCATTTTCACTTCTTAAAGCTGAAATTGAACGAATCGACGTTTCTATTACCGAACTATTCAGCTGCTGAAGCTGAGGGACTATATTATGGCGTATTTTATTGCGTGTGAAATCATCAGAAAGATTTGTGCTGTCTGTTACAAAGCTTTGATTTTCTGAAACGAGAAAAGCCTCAATATCAGTTCGTGTAACAGAGAGAAGCGGTCTTATAATGTTATTCCTTTTAACAGGGATTCCTGAAAGACCTTTCAAAGCAGTTCCACGGGCAAGATTCAAAATAACTGTTTCGAGGTTATCATTAGCGTTATGTGCAGTAGCGATTTTTTTGCCATGCGAATATTCATCAAATATTCCATACCGAAGCTTACGGGCAGCTTCTTCGCATGAAAGTGAATTTTTAAGGGCGTAACCCCTGACATCACATGACACAGCCCAAAACGGAATTTCAAGACGTTTGCACAATTCACGGCAGAACTGTTCATCACGGTCACTTTCTTTGCCGCGCAGACAGTGGTTGACGTGGAGAGCTTCAATACTGATATTGAGTCTGTCTTTGAGCTGAAAGAGAGAAAGAAGCAGACTAACGCTGTCCGCACCGCCTGAAAGTCCGCAAATAACGATATCCTGCGGAGCAACAAGGTTATTTTCGATAATAAAATTATAAATTTTCTCTAACATAATTATTTGATATCCGCCGGAACTTCGCTGTATTCAGGATTTGAAAAACGTGTGTACTGTCCATCCCAGATAAGCTCTACAACACCTGTTTCACCGTGACGGTTCTTGGCAACAATACATTCTGAAATGTTCGGACGCTGACTCTCTTTATTATAATAGGCTTCTCGATAAAGGAAAAGTACAATATCTGCATCCTGTTCGATAGAACCGGATTCACGAAGGTCTGAAAGCATAGGACGCTTATCATTTCTGCCTTCAACAGCACGGGAAAGCTGTGAAAGAAGGATAACAGGCACATTCAGTTCCTTAGCCATGACCTTGAGCTGACGAGTTATTTCAGAAATAACAACAACACGGTTATCCGAACGTGTAGTGGACTCCATAAGCTGAAGATAATCAATAATGACAAGTCCGAGGTTCTTAGTTCGTCTGAGTTTTGCTTTCATCTGCTGAACGGTCATGCTTGCAGTATCGTCAATATACAATGGAAGTCCGCTGAGATAACCGGCACTTGTAGCAAGCTTTACCCAGTCATCACCGGTAAGTCTGCCGTTTCTGAGAGTATTTGAATCAACAAGAGCCTCCGTTGAAAGAATACGGGTAGCAAGCTGTTCCTTTGACATTTCGAGATTGAATGTAACAACCTCCTTATCGGAATGACGGGCAACATTTGTAGCGATATTCATTGCAAAAGATGTTTTTCCCATACCAGGACGTGCGGCGATTATGATAAGATCCGACTTATTAAGACCTGACGTAATGCTGTCAAGAAGCTTAAATCCTGTTCTTGCACCGACATACAGTTCCTTATCAGGGCCTGCGATTTTGCCGAGGCGGTCATAGGCTTCAGCAATAGCGTCTGAAATAGGGATAAGTCCTCTTACATCACGTCCCTGACGGATATCGTATATCTTCTGTTCGGCGGCATCAAGAAGGAGCTGTGCATCGTGTTCACCAGTCTGGATATCTTCAAGAATGCCTCTTGCAGCATACCCAAGACTTCTTATGAAATATTTGTCTGAAACTATTTTGCAGTAGCTTTCGATATTGGCAGTAGTCGGCAAAGTATTGGCTATCTCCGAAAGATAACGTCTGCCGTCCGCAGCACTTTCAAAGATGTGGAGCTTTTCCGATTCATTAAGAAGGGTAACAATATCGACCGGAGCACCTGTTGAAAACATTCTTACAATAATGCCGAATATTGCACTATGCTGTTCACTATAGAAATATTCAGGCTTGATTTTCTCTATCACCACAGGGAGAATAGAAGGATCAGCAATAACAGCACCTAAAACGGATTGCTCCGCCTCGATACTGTGGGGCAGTTCTCTGGCGGAGACAATAAAATTATTTTCGTCCATTCTTAAACCCGCTTAGTCCTTAATAACTTCAACATCTATAGATTCTGTTATACCGTTGTAGAGCTTTACAACAGCATTATAAGAACCGTAGCTTTTTATTTCAGAGCCGAAAGCGGTATTGAGGATTATTTTTTTCTTATCAACTTTAACACCAAGCTGTTCACTTATCGCATCAGCTATATTGGCAGAAGTAACAGAACCGAAAAGACGTTCATGAGCACCGCCCTTAGCAGTGATAATAACTTTTTTGCCCTTGATAGCCTCGGCAGCTTTCTTTGCAGCAAGGATATCCATATCTATTTTATGCTGTGCGGAATCTTTTTCACCCTGAAGCTTATTGAGATTCTGTGGAGTTGCTTCAACGGCAAGTCCCTTTGGAATGAGCATATTTCTTGCATAGCCGTCAGCAACATTTTTAATTTCACCTTTTTTGCCTGAACCTTTAACGTCTGATAAATAGATAACTTTCATTTTTTATACAACCTTTCTTATAAGACATCTGCGGCCACTTCAACCGCAGTCTGTCGGGATTTACTGATTTTCAGGAACATCCCTGCGATATTCATCAATAGCCTTGATAAGTGCTTTGTTGGCATCGTCAAAGGAAGAATTTTCAAGCTGTGCAGCAGCCATGGTCTGGTGACCGCCGCCGCCGAGCTTTTCCATAATGACCTGAACATTTATCGCTCCAAGAGAGCGGGATGAGATATTTACTGTGCTGCCTGTCTTGTAGAAGACGAATGAAGCTTCAACGTCAATAATACCAAGAAGCTCGTCAGCCGCCTGCGGAGCGACTATCCGTATGTCGTCCGATTTAAAATCTGCAACAGCGATGGCACAGTTTTTATGTATTTTTGCAGAAGCAACGATTTGTGTTTTTCTTTTATACGAATCAATTGAATTTGAAAACAGGTGCTTGACGGCAACCGTATCTGCACCGAGTTTTTTTAGAAATGCTGCGGCTTCAAAGGTTCTTACGCCTGTACGCATAACGAAATTTTTAGTATCAAGCATGATACCTGAAAGGAGAGCCTCTGCATAGCAGCTCTCAATTTTTTCATCTGCACCGTAGCGGAAATACTGAATGACCTCTGTAACCATTTCGGAAGCGGAGGAAGCATAGGGTTCATGGTAAAAGATAACGGCATTATCAATAAAATTGACAGTTTTGCGGTGATGGTCAATAACGACCACCGACTTTGCCTTTGCATAGAGTTCCGGACTTTCAATGTAGTCTTTATTGTGGGTGTCCACAATTATCAAAAGGTCATTTGGTCCTATTGCAGCTACCGCATCTTCAGGAGAGAGGAAAGTATCGGCATCTGCATTTTTCTCAACATAATCAATAAGATTAGAAGCAAGGCTGCGGCTGTGATTTACTGCAATATGAACAGGTTTTCCAAGAATCTTGACTGCTCCGGCAAGTCCGCAAGCACCTCCGACTGAATCAAGGTCACCGAAGCGGTGTCCCATGATAAAGACCTTTTCAGAATTTTCGATAAGGTCCTGAAGGGCATTTGCGATTACACGGGTTTTTGCACGGGAACGTTTCTCAACACCCTGAGATACGCCGCCGAAAAATCTGTATCCGTTATCGGTTTTAACAACAGCCTGGTCACCGCCACGTCCGAGAGCCATATCGAGGCATTGTCTTGCAATATCTTCACTTTCAGAAAGCGTAGCTGCACCCTGACCGACACCTATAGAAAAAGTAAGCTGATATTTGCCTGCAATTTTGATATTGCGTGCATCATCAAGTATTTTGAATTTTTCGTTTATAATTTTTTCAAGATGTCTGTTTTCTATGACAGCGTAAAAAGCATTTGAAGCAGTTTTTTTAATAAAACCGTTAGTTTCGCTCATAAATGATTCAATAAGCTTTTCAGTTTCAAGAGAAGCTTGAGCTTTGTCACTTTCTTTGGCATTCTGCATAATTTCGTCATAGTTGTCGATAGTTATGACAACGACATTCGGACGTGAAGCATCGAGGTCATTTCTGATGTTGACAAGGCTGGTTTCATCACTGAAGTAAACCAGATACAGTGTCATATCGCCTTTGATGTATTTTTCCGTAATAAGACGGTAAATGCAGCCGTTAACGGAACAGCTCAGTTCTTTTGAAGAAGTAAGCATATCTGTATCAACATTCACATAGGCATTGAATTCATTTCCGTAAGCGTCCTGACCAAGACTGATTTTCTCCTGAAACATCTGATTATACCAGAGAAGGAGACATTTTTCGTCTATAACAGCAACAGGAGCAGGCAGTGAACTCATGTATTCACCTGCAGAAGTTTCAAGATGGTCATTCATGACGGAGATTTGTTTCATAGAGTTGCGTGAAGTAAGGACGAGATAGACTTCAGATGCTGCAATGATGATAAGAGCGGCTGCGAGGAAAAGAAAAACATCAGAACTTGATCGGCTTGTCAGCAGCAGTGCAGACGAAATAACAGCAAACAGAGCAAACTGAATCACGAAAAACACTGCCGGAAATTTATTTTTCATTACACAACTCCTTTCGGAAAGCCGATAAAATCCCGAAGAATCGGGGGATTATGTTTCCATAATAATAGGAAGTATCATAGGGCTGCGTTTGGTTTTCTGATAGATATAATCAGAAAGCGAATCACGCAGTTTACCCTTGAGTGAGTTCCATTCTCTTAGTTCGGAAGCCGAACAATTGTTAAGAGTATCTGTCAGAAGAAGCTTTGCTTCAACCATAAGTTCCTCTGATTCCCTGACATAAACAAATCCACGGGAGATTATATCAGGTCCTGCAACGACCTCATTTGTAGTACGGTCAATACCGATAACTATTATGATAAGACCGTCCTGAGCGAGATGTTTTCTGTCTCTGAGAACTATTGAGCCGACATCGCCTACACCAAGACCATCAACCAGAACACGTCCTGCGGGAACCTGAGATATTATCTTCATGGTATTTCCGTCTGTTTCAATAACGTTTCCTATTTCAGCTATAATGACATTTTCAGTCGGCATACCGAGCTGGAAGGCAAGGTCTGCGTGTTTTTTCAGGTGCTTATATTCACCGTGAACAGGAATGAAGAACTTCGGCTTTGTAAGAGACTGCATAAGCTTGAGTTCTTCCTGACAGGCGTGACCTGAAACGTGGACCTCATACATTGCCTCATATACGACCTCTGCTCCCGATTTCATAAGTTCATTTACAACACGGGTAACGAATTTTTCATTGCCGGGGATAGGTGTAGCAGAGATAATGATAAAATCCTGCGGAGTGATATTGACCTTTTTGTGGTCATTCATAGCCATACGGGTAAGAGCAGACATTGGTTCGCCCTGACTTCCCGTAGTAATGAGAACTATTCTCTCACTTTCGTAGCGGTTTATCATTTCGATGTCGATGATTATACCGTCCGGAACATCAAGATAACCGAGTTCAATAGCGGTATTTATGACATTGACCATGCTTCTTCCGAAAACAGCAACTTTTCTGCCGTATCTTTCGGCACAATTTATAATTTGCTGTACACGGTGGATATTTGAGGAGAAGGTAGCGATAATAATACGTTTGCCCTCACCCTTTTTAAAGAGCTTGTCAAATGATTCGCCAACAGTTTTCTCGGAATGTGTGTAGCCCGGACGTTCTGCATTGGTTGAATCAGCCATAAGAGCAAGAACTCCCTTGCTTCCGAGTTCACCGAAACGTGCAAGGTCAATTATCTTGCCGTCAATAGGGGAGTAGTCAACCTTGAAATCGCCTGTATGAACGATAATACCTGCGGGAGTATGGATAGCCATGCCGACAGAATCAGGAATAGAGTGGTTTACCTTAATGAATTCAACAGCCATACAGCCCATTTTTACAGTCTTTTTAGGCTCAACGATATTAAGGCTTACCTTGCCGAACAAGCCCTGTTCCTTCAGCTTGCCTTCAATAAGACCAATAGTAAGCCTTGTGGCATAGACAGGAACATTGACCTTTTTCAGAAGATAGGCAAGACCTCCGATATGGTCTTCATGACCGTGGGTAATAACAATACCTCTTACCTTTTCAGCATTGCGTTCAACGTAGGTAAAATCCGGAATAACAATATCAACGCCCGGCATATCGGCATCAGGAAAAGCAAGACCGCAGTCAAGAATGAACATATCGTTTGAACATTCAAATACGGTCATATTCTTGCCTATCTCATGCAGACCTCCAAGAGGAATGATTTTTACAGGAGTTTTTTTGACTTCTTTTGAACGGGCAGGTCTGCCTCTTTTTGCCGGAGCTTTTGGTGCAGGAGCTTCAGCAGAAGCTGTTTTTCTTCTTGGTGTACGCTGGGCAGGTACAGAATTATTTGCAGAAGATTTTCTGCGTGTTGTTTTAGGAGTTTCTTTTTCGTTCACTATGTGACCTCGCTTTCTGGATATGGACGGAAAACCGCACATCTAGGCACTGCATTCACAACGAATCTATCTGAACTATAGAAAAGATATCAGAAATGTTTTGAGGAATGCTGCCATAAGGCAAACGTTTCAGTGCAGTTTTATAAAAATAAGCAGAAGTTTCGGAATAAAACAAATCAGAAAGAAAATACAGATAAATGTCTTAGACAGCAGAGTACATCATGAAAGGCTTTGTATCACAGAAAATTCATAACAAACCATGCGTACAACAAACTAAAGCTGTCTGAGATATCGGAGAAAACGTACAGACTGAATAATCGAGTCATATCTCCGAAAACCCGTAAAACTGCGGATTTACAGAATGGTTCCGTATATTGAAAATCAGATAGAAGGAGTTATTGCCGAAACTTTTGGAAAACCGAAAACAACGGTATTCCGATAAAATATATTTAATGGCTTTTGCCAATTAAAGTCAATTATTAAGCTGATAAAACAGGAGCATAGCCCGCACAGCATAAATATACATAATATTATTATACTAAAAAAAACAGATAATGTCAATAGCTATTTTTTAGGCAAACGCAGCAGCAGCATTTTCTCAAAACAGCACCGCACACTCTTTGTACGATGCTGCCTTTATTTTCTGCCAGTTTCGGGAGATTTATACGTTTCAACTTTATCTCTGAGTTTAAGCAGTGCAATAAGATTTGGTATTGCCATCAATCCGTTGAAAATATCAGAGAGCATCCAGACTGCTTCCGACGAAAAAAATACCCCAAGTGAGGCAGCAAAAGCATAAACGGCGGGAAAAACCAATGTTTTTCCTTTGCCTGTGAGAAAGGAAAAAACTGTTTCTCCGCAGTAATACCAGCCAATAATGGTACAAAACGCAAAAACAGCAATTTCTGCCGTAACAAAAAATGCCGCCTTATCTCCTAAAACACTGCTGAAACATTCAATTACAGAATAATTGTCTGTAGAACAAATTAACGTTACCGCAGTAAGTGTACAGCACAAAACAGTATCAATAAAAACCTCCGCAATGCTCCACATTCCCTGAAAATAAGAAGATGAGCTTTCTGCGGCACTATGAAGAATAGGTGAACTTCCAAGACCTGCCTCATTTGAAAAAATACCACGTCTTATTCCAACCGAAACAGCCCTTGAAACTGCAAAACCCGATACTCCTCCAATTGTCTGACGCACTCCGAAAGCTTCTGAAAAAATAACCGTAAAGGCGTGTGTAAAATTATATCTGAATTTAATGATAACCAGAATACAAACAATAATGTATAGTGCAGAAGCAGCCGGCAGAAGGAACTGTGCAGCAGTGCCGATTCGCTTTGCACCGCCGCTGACAACTGCAAAAATCAGGAAAAACACCGGAACAGCTACATACAGCGGTGAAATATCAGCAAATGTTTCAAGACTGACCGCAAAGGAACTTACCTGAACCATTCCGCCCATGCCGAATGCCGCAAATATGCACATTAAAGCAAAAAAACAAGTCATAAACTTTGATTTCAGTCCTTTTTTCAAATATGCAGGAGAACCTTTTATGTCATGGTCACTGAAAACTGCGGATAGTGAGTTTTCGGCGTAAACCACAGCCATTCCCAGAAATGCCGATACCCACATCCAGAAAACAGAACCTGCTCCGCCTATTGACAATGCAGCAGCAACTCCCGTGATATTGCCTGTTCCCATTGCGGTACCAAGCGACATACTTACGGTTTTAAACTGCGAAAGACCGCTGTTTGTACCTCTTTTGCGGCTGAAAATGAAACGAAACAGACGAAACTGCACAAATTTCAGCCTGAATGTGTATAGGATACCTGTCCCAAGCAGCAGAAAAATAAGGATATAGTCCCAGAGAAATGAATTGATTTTTTCAAGAATATACATATTTCCCCTCCAAATGAACAAAACTAATACAGCCTTCAAAACAGCACTGTTTTTGTAAATGATGTTGTTTTTTTCTTTAGGCAACACCGCACAAAGCACGTCTGACGACTTTGTACGTCATAAACTTGTATCTTTTCCGTCATCTTGCACAGAAATTCTTTGCCATACGACAGTATGCCTGCAAAATTTCTGTACAATCTGACGAAAAATCTAACTGCG
>JAZQND010000183.1:0-9197 GCA_045627145.1 Ruminococcus sp.
AGAATTTCTTCGTCAGGACGAGCAGAAAAATTCATGATTTAATTGGGGGAGCAATATAACCATCATAGACTGTCATAATGCTTTAGTTTTCCGCTTTGGTTTTGATGTTAATTGTTGAATGTGACGATTTTTTGAAATTGATATTGACTTTTGGACTTTTTCATGTTAAAGTAATTGCAGAAACCGTTGAAGAAGGGTAAGTAGCTTTGGTTCGGATTTTCAGAGAGTCTGCGGCTGGTGTGAGCAGATATGACGTTCCTGAGTGAATGGACTTCCGAGGGCAAACCCAAAAGTTTGTGTTTTCACATTTCTGAGTAGGTAAGACGCAGAAGGTCTGCGTTAACAAAACCTTGTGTATGACTGTACACACAGAGAGGACGCATTGCGTCAAGCAGGGTGGCACCGCAGAAGTGAATTTTTCGCTCCTGTCCCGGCATAATATATGTCGGAACAGGAGCTTTTGTTATATCCGGATTCCGATTATTTAACAGTCCAATCCAAATATAAAGGAGAAATTGCTATGTCAAACGAAAAGAAAATTCCTTACAAAATCTACCTTGAAGAAAATGAGATGCCAAAGCAGTGGTATAATGTCCGTGCAGACATGAAGAAAAAACCTGCACCGCTTCTTAATCCTGCAACAGGAAAACCGTGTACAGCAGATGACCTCAGACACGTTTTCTGTGACGAACTCGTTGCTCAGGAACTCAACGAAACAGACGCTTATATTGATATACCGCAGGAAATACAGGACTTCTATAAGATGTTCCGTCCGTCGCCGCTTGTCAGGGCTTACTGCCTTGAGGAAAAACTCCAGACTCCTGCAAAGATTTACTATAAATTCGAGGGCAACAATACCAGCGGAAGCCATAAGCTCAATTCCGCTATAGCACAGGCTTACTATGCCAAGAAACAGGGACTTAAAGGCGTTACAACCGAAACAGGTGCAGGTCAGTGGGGTACGGCACTTTCAATGGCTTGTTCATATTTCGGACTTGATTGTAATGTGTATATGGTTAAATGTTCATACGAACAGAAACCATTCCGCCGTGAAGTAATCAGAACCTACGGTGCAAGTATAACCCCGTCCCCTTCCAATACCACAGAGGTGGGCAGAAAAATTCTTGCAGAATTTCCTGATTCAAACGGAAGCCTCGGCTGTGCAATTTCCGAAGCAGTTGAAGCCGCAACAACAAAAGAAGGTTATCGCTACGTTCTTGGAAGCGTACTTTCACAGGTTCTCCTCCACCAGACAATTATCGGTCTTGAAACAAAAACGGCTATGGATAAATACGGAATCAAGCCTGATATCATCATAGGCTGTGCAGGCGGCGGCTCAAATCTCGGCGGACTTATCTCACCGTTTATGGGCGAAAAGCTTCGTGGAGAATCGGATTACCGCTTTATAGCAGTTGAACCTGCATCGTGTCCAAGCCTTACAAGAGGCGTTTATGCTTACGATTACTGCGATACAGGAAAGGTATGTCCTCTCCAGAAGATGTACACTCTCGGAAGCGGATTTATGCCGTCAGCTAATCATGCAGGCGGTTTGAGATACCACGGAATGAGCAGTATTCTTTCCGAACTTTACGACCAAGGACTTATGGAGGCACGTTCTGTTGAGCAGACTGCTGTATTTGAAGCTGCTGAAACTTTTGCAAGAATAGAGGGTATCCTCCCTGCCCCTGAAAGCAGTCACGCTATCCGTGCGGCTATCGACGAGGCAATGAAGTGCAAGGAAACAGGCGAAGAAAAGACAATTCTTTTCGGTCTTACAGGTACAGGTTACTTTGATATGTACGCTTATGCCGCATACAACGACGGTACTATGAAGGACTATATCCCAACAGATGAAGAACTTCAGCGTTCAATTGCAAAGCTTCCGAAAATTGAATATTGATTTAAGGCAACACCGCACAATCTTGGTGCAGTGTTGCCTTACGGGCAGTATCGCAAAGCATTTTGTGATACTGCCCTTAATTTATTGCTATTGCTCCACCAATTAAATCGTGAATAATTAGTGCGAAGTAATGACGGAGAAAGGCAAGGAAGAAAACCGCAGACATACCGGTCTGTCGGTCAGCCTCTCTGTCAGCTTCGCTGACACCTCTCACACAGGGAGAGACCTCGTATGGCAAGGTTTTCTGACACAGAATTTCTTCGTCAGGACGAGCAGAAAATTACATGATTTAATTGGGGGAGCAATATTACAAATTTGAACAAAAGGCTTGTGCTTTTCCCTAAATAGTGCGATTATAATAGAATGTTCTTTATGATTTATTAAGAAAATTGCGGAAATAAGTGAAGATTTTTTGCAAATATGAATATAATATGGTATAATATTAAGGCAATACCTTAAAAACCCTTGCAGATACGCAAATCTTAATGCAATACACAAGGAGAACATGAAAATGAGCAGAGAAACTATTCTAAGATATAAACAGCCTGCGGATACATTTTGTGAAGCACTCCCACTTGGCAACGGCAGAATCGGTGCTATGATTTTCGGTGATTCCGCTTTCGAGAGAATCCGCCTGAATGAGGACTCTATATGGTCCGGAGGTCTGCGAAACCGTGTTAATCCCGATGCAAAAGAGGGACTTGCTGAGGTTCGTGAACTTATCAGAACAGGAAATATCCCTGAAGCTGAAAAAACTGCTTTTGAAAAATTACAGGGTGTTACACCAAATATGCGGCACTATATGCCTCTTGGCGATTTACATATTGACCTGAAACTAAACGGCAGAGCAAGAAATTATTCCAGAAAACTTGATATTGCCAATGCCGCCGCAGAGGTTTCGTTTACGGTCAGCGACATACTATATAAAAAAGAATATTTCATTTCTTCTCCGGACGAGGTCATGGTTATCCGTCTGACAGCCGCCGAAAAAGGTCTTATCTCCCTTACTTGCTGTCTTGACGGCAGAGATGACTACTATGACGACAACCGCCCGTGTGAAAGCAATATCCTCCTCTATACAGGCGGTACGGGAAGCCGTGACGGTATTTTCTTTGCCGCCGCACTCGGAGTTAAGGCAAAAGGCGGAAAAATGCGTACTCTCGGCGGAAAAATTGCGGTAGAGAATGCAGATGAGGTCATGCTTATTCTGTCTGCACGAACAAGCTTTTATATGGAAAACTATATGGAAACAGCAGTTGAAGATGTGAAGAAAGCACTGAAAAAAGACTATGCCGAACTCCTTGAACGCCATACATCCGATTATAAAAGACTTTTTGACCGTGTTGACTTCTCACTTAACGAAAACAGCGGTGAAAATCTGAGCAAACTTGATACCGCTGAACGTCTGAGCCGTCTTAAAGGCGATGTACTTGACAATAAGGACTGTGAACGTCTTATTCACGATAATAAACTTATAGAGCTTTACTTCAATTTCGGAAGATATCTCATGATTTCCGCAAGCCGTAAAGGTACACAGCCCATGAACCTGCAAGGTATCTGGAATGACGAAATGAACCCGAAATTCGGAAGCCGATATGCTGTCAATATAAATATTGAAATGAATTACTGGCCTGCGGAAAGCTGTAATCTTTCGGAATGTCACCTGCCGCTTTTTGAACTGCTGGAAAGAGTCTGTGAAAACGGCAGAAAAACTGCAAGTGAAATGTACGGCATAGACAAGGGCTTCGTTTGCCACCACATGACGGATATCTGGGGCGATACCGTACCGCAGGATATGTGGATATCCGCAACGATATGGCCTGTAGGCGGTGCATGGCTGGCTCTGCATATTTTTGAACACTATGAATACACGCTTGATAAGGAGTTTCTTGCCGAAAAGTACCACATTATGAAGGAAGCGGCGGAGTTTTTCACAGGATATCTTATTTCTGATGAAGAAAGCGGATATCTGGTCACCTGCCCTTCGGTATCGCCTGAAAATACCTATCGTATGCCCGACGGTACACAAGGCTGTCTTTGCAGCGGGCCGTCAATGGATTCACAGATAATCACGGCACTTTTCACAGACGTTATAAAAGCGGCTGAAATTCTCGGAAAAGACGAAGAATTCAGCGGAAAGCTCCGTGAAATGCTTGAAAGGATACCACAGCCTGATATCGGAAAATTCGGACAGATAAAGGAATGGCTGATTGATTACGACGAAACGGAGATAGGTCACAGACATATCTCACAGCTTTTCGCCCTTCATCCGGCAGATATGATACTGCCGTTCAGAACTCCCAAGCTTGCAGATGCGGCAAGGGCAACTCTCGTCCGCAGACTTATCCACGGCGGCGGTCATACAGGCTGGAGCTGTGCGTGGATAACAAATATGTGGGCAAGACTCGGCGACAGCAGAATGGTCTACGAAAATCTTAAAAAACTGCTTGCCCATTCAACAAGTCCGAATATGTTCGATAGCCACACAGATTTCCAGATAGACGGAAATTTCGGCGGTATATCGGCAATTACGGAATCACTTCTGCAAAGTGTCAGCGGAGAGATGGTACTGCTTCCTGCAATACCCGATGAATGGAGCGACGGATATATCCACGGTTTAAGGGCAAAAGGCGGATTTGGAGTTGATATAGACTGGTGCGGCGGCAAACTGAAAAAAGCCGTGATAACCTCCGATTTCGGAGGCGAGTGTAAAATAAGGACAAACTGCGTTGTCAGCGTTGCGTGTGACGGGGAAACTGTTAATTCACGAATAGAGGACGGTGCTGTGATTTTCAATACCGAAAAAGGCAGAACCTATTTGGTGAAAGCATGAATCTGGAGGAAGAAAGTTGAAAAAAATTATTGCGTTACTGCTTGCGGCAATAGCAGTATTCGGGGCAGTAACTGCCTGCAATTCGGATAAAAAAGAGAATAAGACGGAGGAAATGCCCGAAACATCTGAAACAACGGCTGTTACAACGGCAGAACCTACTACTTCAATACCTGTTGAAACCTATCCCGAAAGTCCGATAAGCTTTCCGAAAATTGAGCAGACAGAATCGGGAATACTTTGTGAAGCTGAAAACTGTGAACTGGAAGAAGGAATGACTATCGGATATGAAGCGGCGGAATTCAGCGGAAACGGCTATGTTACGGGCTTTGGTTCGGACGGAAAGAAGTCTTTGACGTTTTGTGCCGATATTCCGAGCAATCAGCACTATGACCTTTCGTTCAGCATAGCATCTGAAAAGGCGGTCAATTGTCAGGTAATGCTTGGAGATGAAGTGATAAAGGAGTTTCAGACAAAGGAAAGCGGTGAATTTACTTTTATCACTATTTACGGTATTTTTCTGGAAAAAGGTGAAAAAAACCTTGTACTGCGTCCTGAAAACGGCGAAATTTCGGTGGATTACCTGAAAATTACAAACAGTTCTGCTCTTGAAAAACCAGATGTAAGTGCAAACGGCGAAACAGTCAACGCAAATGCTTCCGAATCAGCTAAGGATATCATGGCGTTTTTGTCTGAAAATTACGGAAAATACGTCCTTACGGGACAGTATGTTTCAGATGAGAGCAATTCGGAAATAGAGCTTATTTACCGTACCACAGGCAAATATCCTGTTATTCGCTTTTCGGATATGAGTGCGGAGGACGACGGTATAAATGCCGATATTGAAGCAATTGTGGACTGGTATAAAAATGGCGGACTGCCGTTTGTGAGCTGGTTCTGGGAAGCACCTTCCGATAAGAAAAGCGGTGTTCTAAGTGAAGATACCGATTTTTCGCTTGCAAAGGCTGTGACAGACAAGAATATTTCCGAACTTTCACAGGATGAGATAAGAAAGCTTTACGATAACGGCGAAATTTCCGAGGAGTGCTTCAGGCTTGTAATCGACATTGATAATATGTCGGCAAAGCTTGCAAAGCTTCAGGAACGTGGTGTGCCGCTTCTTTTCAGACCGCTTCCAGAAGGCTGCGGTGACTGGTACTGGTGGGGTGCGGACGGTGCAGAGGCTTATAAGTGGCTCTGGAAGCTTATTTATGAGCGTATGACCAACTATTTTGAACTCAGCAGTCTTATCTGGGTTTGGAACGGTCAGAGCGAAAGTACGCTGGTTGACAAGAATACCTTCGATATTGCGGCGGTCGATTTATATATAAACGGTGAAAAGGACTACGGAAACAAGTTTTATGAATCATTTGCGGCTGTGAGAAAGTTTATCGGAAACGACAGACTGCTCGGTTTAAGCGAGTGCGGAAGTGTTCCGGATATGGATTCAGCTTTCCGTGACAACGCTGTATGGTCATTTTTCGGACTCTGGAACGGAAAATATGTTGAAAACGGAAAAGGCGGATATTCCGAGGAATTTACAAGCAAAAACGCACTCATAAAAGCCTATAATTCCGAAGGTTCGCTGACACTTGACGAATATCAGGAGAAAAAATAATTATGGACACAGAAAAGAAAATGCACCGTCCCCTTTCTCAGGCACAGGCGGAGCTTTACGGGAAAATGGTTTCAGAGGTCAAGGGAAGCGGCTTGAAAACCGTGTGTTTCAAGCTTGACGAGGTTCTTACGGTTATTCCCTTTGCCGAAAACAGCGACTTTTTTTCACTTATGGAAAAGGACTTCGCCGCCGTAAGCAAAAGCGGAAAAAGCTTTGCTCAACTGCGTATTGCTGCACAACAGGCGGCAGAAAGCAAGCTAAGTCTTAACAATTGCGTGACAATTGATAAAATTTATGATATTTTAATGAAAAACAGCGACCTTTCGGCAGAAAGCTGTCTGAAGCTTATGGAGCTTGAATGCGAACTGGTAAAGCAGATGACTATTCCGAGAAGCTTCGGAAAAATGCTTTTTGATGAGGCAAAACGTAAAAAAAGGCGTGTTTTGCTGGTTTATACAGGTATTTATCTGCGGAAAACCGTTGAGGAAATTATCGGAAAATGCGGTTACGGCGAAAATAACGGACTTATTATCCCTTCCGAAACGAATATCCCTGATTCTGCTTCAACAGGCTATATCAAGCTTACGGCAGAAAAGGCGAAGTGCAGTGAATCGCAGATACTGTATATCGGCAGTGATGTGACTGTTGATGTTGAAGCCCCGATAATGAGAGGTTCAAAGGCACTCCTCATGCAGTCTGAAACAGCACTTATGATAAAGTCTGGACGTTTAAGAGGCTGTGTTCAGGCAAAATATATGTATGATTACGAAACCGAAAAGCTTTTCACATTACGCTGTGTTTTCGGACTTTACAGGCTTTACGGCTTTGATGTTCCGCAGAACAAGACTGTTCAGAGCGATTTCTGCGGCGACGCTTATATGATGGGATTTATGGTTCTTGGAGCATTGAGCCTTATTAAGGATTTCAAACCGCAGACCGATATGCAGGAAAAGCTGATATCCTCGCTTGAAAAATGCAGTGCGGCTGTGGAGGGTGCAGGGGATTTCCGTGATATGTACAGTGCATATTTCGGTAAGCTTTCAGAAAAATTAGGTACGGAGGGCTGTGAACTTCCGCTTTATTTCCTTGAAAACTATGCTTTCAATACCGACAGGGAGCTTCTGAAGCCTTATCTTTCCGACGAGGATTTTGAAAAATGGTCAAAATGCATCAAAGAACCCGACATTGCCCATGTTTATGCACACGCTCCCAAAAAGAACGCTGCTGCAAAGCTTGCCGACAAACTTTTCCCTCCCGGAACAAAGGTAAGAAATATTGTTGACGGGATTTTGAGTAAAGGAAGAAAATTCTAAACAAATATTGACACCGAAAAACAACGTGATTCATCGTCTGTCGCTGTTTTTCGGCAAGCCGTTTCGACGGCATAATCAAACATTGCATTTATTGTTTATTTCTCGTGTTTATACTTCCATAAAACCTAAAATAAACTCTTGCGGAGTATTGTTTTGCTGTGTTATCATAGTTTGTGTCAGCAAAACGGAGAGTTTTGCGGAAGATATATTCAGGAGGTATAAACAATGAACAATAAAATTAAGGTACTTATAGGTGACGATTCAGCCGAAACAGGTGTAAGCATAGCAAATAAGCTTCGTGAAAGAGGTATGTATGCCTATACAAGAAGAAAGGATTTCGGTATAATTCTTGAATCAATAAGAAAAGATCCTCCCGATGCTGCGGTTCTTGATGTTGATACCCAGAACGGCGACGTTATCGCAGTTATGAAGGGCGTTAAGGAACTTGGCGTGAAACTGCCCGTGTTTATCGTAACATCTGCATACGATAACGAATTTATAGAACGTCAGGTCACAGAAAACGGTGCATCAAGATTTCTCCTGAAACCTTATGATGCAGACGACCTTTGCAGTGCTATAAATTCTGCGTTGGGCGACAGGGCTAATACTCTCAGCGACGATATGGAGGTCGTTGTGACAGACATAATCCATCAGCTTGGAGTCCCTGCACATATCAAGGGCTATCATTACCTCAGAACCGCTATTCTCTATTCAATTGAGGATAAAACGCTCCTTGAAAGCGTTACAAAACTCCTCTATCCGACTGTTGCAGGAATCTACGATACAACTTCGTCAAGAGTTGAACGTGCGATACGTCATGCAATAGAAATAGCTTGGGACAGAGGCAACGTGGATACCCTTAATTCGTTTTTCGGATATACTGTTGATACGGGTAAGGGCAAGCCTACCAATTCAGAATTTATTGCACTCATCACCGATAAGCTCCGACTTCGTTACAAATCTTTGCTGAGAGCAAAATAAAAAGGAGTAGGTAAATATGTCATTCAGAAAAATTGATGTCAGTGAATTAAAGTTCAATCCATTTGAGAAAATCGGTAAGGAATGGATGCTCATTACCGCCGGAAGTAAGGAAAAATTCAATACCATGACAGCTTCATGGGGACAGCTCGGCGTTCTTTGGAATAAAAACGTCCTGACCTGTTATATCCGCCCAAACCGCTATACATTTGAGTTTATCGAAAACGGCGATACCTTCACAGCTTCCTTCTTCGGCGAGGAATGCCGTAAAGCCCTCTCCTTCTGCGGTTCGCATTCAGGCAGAGACTGTGACAAAATTAAGGAAACAGGTCTTACTGCTGAGGAAATCGACGGAAATATGACGTTCAGTGAAGCCGATATGGTCATCGTTTGCAGAAAACTCTATAGCTACGATATGTCTGAAAACGGCTTCCTGACTAACGACGGTATTCCTGAACAGTTCTTCGGAAAAGATCCCTACCATAAAGCCTATATAGCAGAAATTACAGCAGTTTACGTCAAATAACCCTTATGGGCACATCTAAAAACCCCTTCTGA
>JAZQND010000184.1:0-11208 GCA_045627145.1 Ruminococcus sp.
ACCTTTATCCGGTCATCCCATTCGGAATATCCGTAATCGGTGTCGGAAGAGTTCTGGAAATATACCTCTGTATCGAAAAGGTCATCTGCCTTCCCGTAGGTAAGGCTTCCAACCCCGTAGCATAAGCCGAGGAGCTTCTCCCTTTCCCACCATACGAAACGGAGGGTGCAGTCCCGGAAGAACCGGAGCTCCATCTCGAAGCCTGACATCATATCCAGAGGCTTCCCTTCTTCGAGGAGCCCTGCGGTATGGGGGATGGAATATCCCGTACCTGTGGCATTAGCCTTCACGATATCCTCATAATCTTCCTTCATGACTGATTTGAACTGCTTTATCACACGGAACGCCTCCACAACGCTGTCGCACTGCCTGAACTTCATCCTGAATCCGTAACTCATTTCTCCATATCCTCCATTTCCTGTCCTGTTATATTGCGGATGGCACTGCACATCTCCTTACCGTCTGCAAGGGGAGTGCTGTTGTCAAGGGTAGCCTTTATCGCATCGTACCGCTTTGCCTTCTCAAGGGTCTCGCCTATCGTGTCCTTCCCTCCCTGCATATCCTCAAGCGTCAGACCGTAGCCTATGCCGTAACCGCCATCGAGGTCTATCCATGAGAGCCTGTCGTTCCTGAACCGTGCGTACAGTGCTTCCTTTACCGAATCTTCGGTAAGGCGGTTATCATTGTTCCTGAAGAAATGGAGGATGTCGAAGCCGATAACGAGTATGTTCGGCGTACCGATGTCCGTCCTTATGTCCCTTATGAACCTTATCCCTTCGAGCGAATGCCTTATCCTTTCTGCCCAGCCTTCGGTGGACTCGTTCCTTCCGAAGTCTATGCTGATATCCATGTGTCCTTTCTGTATCATAGCTTCTCCTTTCTCTAAAAATATTACGAAGTCAAACTTAACATTCCTAATTCTTAATTCATAATTCTTAATTAGTAATCGCCTTTCATCATGTTTATAGTTAAAAACAGATAGGAGAGTTAACTGTATACAGGAACAGAATATGGTGATATAATATAGTATGAAGGAGGTACCCGATGAAGAAGATTTTACCATTTATCATACTGGGGCTTATGCTGTGCTCATGCGATATGGCACAGGAACGCACAGAATCGGTTTCTACGGACTATAGCGAAGAAGGCATAGCAGATATACCTTCGGTGACGGAAGCCCCCGCAGAAGACGGAAATGAAGCCCATACGGTCAAGTCCTACAGGTCACAGGACTTGTTCGGACGGAGGGCGGTACCTGAAACATACCTTACAGGGAAGAAGTACTGGCAGGGAAAAGAAGACATACGGGATACAGGGATACCGTATTCAGAGGAAGTGATGGACTACGATGCCATAAGGTTCGTGGACTTCTCGAATGCGGTGGCTACCGAGGAATACATTTCCTTCGAGAACGAAGGCTTTACCTTCACGGACTTCCTTAACACGACCATACTCGGAAGGGTGAAGGATGTAAGGCTCTCCGGGACAAGGGAATCGGCAGACATAAGCACGGAGAATCCGGGGCTCTACTATGTCGAGGTACTCACGGATGACAAGACCTTCACGGTAGTCTATATAGGCTTTGACGACTGTCTTTACATAAAGGGCATCTACAATGAGACCGATAAATACCTGATAGAGCTCATCAGTTCAGACGAAATCCCTTCCATAAAGACGGAAGAGGTGCTTGTGGATACGGACGGGGAACCCATGCGTGTACCCTGCGTATGCGGATGCGGGGACTTTGAGGATGAATGCACCGATAACGAACCGTGTCGTCAGCCCGACTACATTCTGTCGAGATGACGATATCTGCTACGATAGTTTCCTGTTTTTTTGGGAAACAGAGTAGCACATGTAAACAGCCTGATTATATCTTATCGAGGTAAAGTTAGACTGTTTATAGCTTGATACGAAGTTTCCCCTTGTTTTCAGGGGAACGAGTAGCAACATGTCGTCAGAACGATTATATTTTAGCGAGGTAGATTATGTCATTTTTTAACAGGAAAGAAAAGTCGGATACAAGGAAATCCATTTCGGTAGGATATGTGGTGCTCTCATGCATCGTGCTTGCCTATTTCTCCTTCGAGGCAGGAAAGGTATCGTGGGGGATAGGAATTATCGCCTTCCTTCTCTTCTACGGGGGAATGAAGGCTGTACCTACCCTGTCAGGGATTAAGAAGGACAGGGACAGGCGTAAGAATGAGGAACCGGAGAATGACGGGTTCCCGCAGGATGTCGAAATGGAATACCCGCCGGAATACGATGACGATGAATGGCATACGGATGACATTCCGAAGGAGGATTATGACCATACGGATGAGACGGAAGAAACATACCGTGATATGTATGGTTATGATACGGAAGAAGAATAAACAAAAGAAGCCGACCTGAATGTTACCGGGTCGGCTCTTCATATATGGAGGACAAAATGGAACTATTTTTCTGTTTCCAGTTCTTCAGTGGCAATCTTCTCGATGTCATCGCCGTTTATCGTTATGGCGTGGGTATAATCCTCTTCATACGGATTGCCCCATATCCTGACATCTATGTTATTGTTGTCCTCGGGAAGATTGTATGCTTCAGCAATATCGCCTTTTTTAATCTCTATGGCGGTCAACGGGAAAGCTATGCCTTTTCTTACGGTGTCCGTAAAAAAGGTATATGTACCATTAGCTGTTGACATAATCTCCGATTTCAGCTTTGTGCCATCGGGATAGATTATGCCTGTTTCAGTGTTGAATCCGCCGATTATATGTCCATCCAGACGGAAGTAAGGGGTAGCAACGAACTTATCCCTTTCATCATTTTTCTCAAGCTTTCCCTCGGCTTCCTTCAGTCTGTCCTTAAGCTGTTCTGTTGCTTTCTCAAGGTCTGAAAGCAGTGATTTACAGGCGTTGTATTCTTTTTCTGTCATATCCGTTTTCCTTTCTGTATACGATACCTGAAAGGATTACATCCTTTCATTTATATATAGTTAAAAACAGATAATGTCCTACGCAACCCGTTTTTAACTATAAACATAATGAAAGGCTTAAACCAATTCGTAATTAAGAATTATGAATTAAGAATTTAAGTTTAACTTCGTAATCCATAAATTCTGATTCATAAGGAAAGGAGAAGATTGTATGTGCGGTGAATGGCATAACTACGGGGATGTGAACATTACTGAATACGGCGGGAACCTCATCCGTGATTTAGGTGACGGTTCGTATGAGTATTTCAAGGTAGTGATAAACGAGGCAGAAGGAAAGAAATACGCCTTCCACGGCGATATATCATGCCTTGAGGATTATTACGGTAAGGACGCAGGGGAAATAGCAGAGGTATGCGGTGTCACGGAGGAATGGTACAGGGAGAATCCCGAAGCCTTCGTTTCAGACCTTCTTGACAGCTACGGATGCGGTGTATTCGAATTCGCACCGAGGAATTACGATAATACGCCCTATATAGAGTATTCCACGGACTACGAGGACTTCAGGGTGACTGACGAAGAGCTTGAGCTCTTCCTTGAAGAGGCAGGCATAAATTTCCGTGACCTTGAAGAGACACAGGAAAGATGAACAGAAAGGAAGCATCGGCATGATTCATAGATTTATCAGGGAAGGCAAAAAGGAACTGACGGAAGCAAACTTTGCAGAAATCCTTAAAAACACTTTTGATTTTGTTCCCGAATACATAAAGTGCAGATTCAGGAAGGAAACAGGGAAGAATCCCATCATATTCAATACTCCTGACTGCCTTCTTACAAGGAACCTGCTTACGAAAGGCAGGGAAGATTTATTCGAGATGGCTGAAAGGGAAGGCTATGCGGTATACGGGCATGACTATATCCTCTCGTTCTATACGCTCTGGTATCCGGACGAGGAAAAAGCGGAACTGAAGGCAGTGCTTTCCATATTCCCTACGATTTCCGAAATAGAATATGTCCTGAAAAAGGCGTATGAAGGCTGTAACCTTGAAAAGGATATGTGTACGGTAAGGCTTTCGAAAGACGACAGGAAGGAACTGGCAAGGGGCGTAAGGAAGCATCTGGAAAATGAAAAGAAACGGTACAGGATTCCGTGCTGAAGAAAGGAGAATGATTATGGGAAGAGCGATATGTGCACTTGAAGATAAGCTCGGTTCGGAAGTGGAGCTTACGGCTTTCGTACCCGAAGACGGGAAGATGTCCCTTTACCGCAGGGTAATAGATGTGGATAAAAGGGAAGACATCCTCGAAAAGGATGTGGGGTATGATACCGGATGGCATATGATAACAGAATATGACAGCCTTGAGGAAGGGCTTAAAAAGATGGCATGCATGTGTGCCAGCCGTGAGGACGCTTCATACTTCGTCATATCCGATGACAGGGACGGGGATTATTTCAAAAGGGCAGTCAGGGGGCTTGATACCATTGAAAAGGATACCCTCAAGGCTTCAGTCAGTGTATTCCTTGACTGCAGTATCATCGAAGCCGGGAAGTTCCTTCTGAACTCCGGTGGTGGAAAAGAGAATGCAAAGGAAGCCTTCATAAGGGAATGCATGAGGAAAGAGATAGGAGATGCGACTGAGTATGCCGAATATACCGATGGTGACATCCTTGACGAAGCAATGAGTGAGTGCTTCGGGATGTGCTGGTGCTCGGATGAGTCGCTCATAAGGGCGATAGATGACATCATGCTTTCCTCGGAATTCCCCTGTATTGAATACATCGGTATCTGTGACGGCTATGCAGAGTTAGATGTCACTCTCGACCTTAACATCGAGGAAGTCCTTTTCTACTGCCTCGGTACAAAGCTCATAGCTTCGGCAGAGAAGACCATGGAAAAGGAACAGGAAGATATGGAGAGATGATATCCGAAAGACGATAACAGAAAGACCGCCCTTACCAGAAGAGCGGTCTTATTTTTATGGGGTATGTTCACCATACATACTCTATTCCCTTATGGTTAAAAATCCATTATTAACCATAAGTATATGTAGGAAAGGAGGAATTTACGATGGACGAAAAGGAAAAAGAGGATACCACGATGGATATTGAGATGGAAGAGGAGCGGGTTTCGTCTGCCGGAATGTTTTCACCTGCACCCATGATACCTGTAGCAGTGGTGCTTGTGATAACCGTACTGCTTATCATATTCCAGTTCTTCATTACGCATTCTTTTGAGGATAAGGTTATGGAAGCAGTCACGGAAACAGCATCGGAAGACGGGAGGTAGGCTATGGCAGGATACTACCATATGAAATTCCCTGAAAGGTTTTCCCTTCTCGACAGGATAGACTACCTTCAGAGGAAGATAATAATGGCTTCGATAGCCTATTATGAGATGGACAGGACTTTCATGGAGGACAGGGTATATGACGGCTTATGCATGCAGTGCGTAGAGCTTATGAGGGAATGCCCGGAAAGGGAAAAGTCCCAGTACTGGTACTGCTTCCATGACTTTGACGGTACTACGGGCTTCGACCTGAAGGACAGGCTTAATGAGCACGACAGGGAGTACCTCACACAGCTCACGCTCGTTGCGTTACGCCCTTCCTTAAGGGCAGTGAAGGATTTACCGCCCAAAGAGGAAAAGGACGCAGAAAAGGATTCTGTGAGTTCTGAAGGGGATATGTATAAGGCAGAGGAAGACGGGCAGTTATCATTCCTTGATATGTTCATGGAAGAAAGATAACAGGATTTTGTGGAGGTCGATATGGTCATAGACAGAAGGAATCTTCCGCAGTTCAGGACTGCGGACACGCTCATAAAGGGTGCAGGGGATGCATATATAGATGTGTATCTTCATGATATGCTGGCAGAAGTAACGCAGGCGGTTGGTGAGATAGAGAAAGCAGAGAAGCTGTTTCCCGACCCCGTGTTCTCTCGTAAGGGCTCAAAAAGACTGAAGAGTACAACGGACAATTATGTGCAGAAACTGGATAAGTGCATGGAGATGTATGAGAAATTATTTGGGCTGTCAGAAATGTTAGGCAGGCAGAAATTCCCCCTTGTTGGAGGGAACGGGGGAGATGCGTCTGGATTTTATAAGGTCTTCCGGGACATCCCGAGACTGAACCGGTACAATGGGGATTACCTTAAATTCGTACACGACTATCAGCGGTGGCTTGATATGAGCAAGAATATGATATGGCGGGTATTTACCGACATCAATGCTATAGCCCATACCTATATGGTCGCAAGGGGCAACGACATGGAGGTTGGGGAAATGACGCTCTATCCGAAGCTCCTCATGTGCGACTCTTCCGTTAAGATGGAGGACAGCCCCGATTTCCGGAAGCTTATGTCGGCGATGTCGCCTGACATAAACTATGTGCTCAATATGGGGAATTCCGATTCCTTTGCCGTAGCGTCCATCCAGACCATGTCTGACGGCGACAGATGTCTCAATGTCTTTGGCGAAAGGATGGGATTGGGCGGTCATCAGAAGATAATAAATTTTTATGAAATACTGTCCTCAAAGAACAATATGCTCACGGAAAATGTGGTAGGGCTTACTGCCCGTGACAGGGAAATCATATACTGCTTCCTTTCCTATCTTGAAAAGTATGTGACGGCAGAACGGAAGATAGAGAACATAACAAGGACGGTCAAGCCCCGTGACAGGGATGAGGTACTGAAGAGGTTCATGGACACGAACCTTATACCCGTCAGCCCCTTCTATATCGACGGGGATACGGTAAAGACCATAAAGCTCGGCGGGAACCTTCCCCGCTCTTCGGGATACACACAGGCTTCAAGGGTATGCGGAGGGTATATGAGAAGGAAGCCGGGTACTGATAAGGATGCAGTAAAGGATGTATCCGTCAGTGCGTACAGGACACATAGGGATACCTATAAGGGTGAGTTCGATACAGGCACCGTGCTTACCGAAAGGACATAAAATAAGGGACTGGTCTTATCCAGTCCCCCCTTTTTAATTCAGAACAGTTTATAAACGACCATCATTTCCTTCCCGATGCAGAACTTGAGGCTTTAGGATGGGTTTCATAAAAAATAAGACCGCTCTTTTATGCGGGGCGGTCTTTCTGATTCTTTCTCAATATTTTTCTGCTCTTTCATCGAGGACAGGAAGATAGCCTGTATCGTCCATGAGCCATTCACTGTTATACGCCTCTGTCGCAAGTCCATCGCATCTCTCGTTGTAACGGTCTCCTGCGTGCGCTTTCACCCACTCGAAATCGACATTCCTCTTTGCTCTCTCTTCATCGAGGCGTTCCCACAGGTCGTTGTTCGCACCCCTGTTCCAGTTCTTCGTCATCGTGTTCACGACATACGCCGAGTCTGTACGCAGGAGCACCCTCGAACCTTCGGGGATATGCCTTAATGCCTCTATCGCACCGAATATCTCCATACGGTTGTTCGTTGTGGAAACGAAGCCACCTGAATATTCCCTTTCCGTATTCCTTTCAGCGTTTATGATTACGACACCGTACCCGCCCCTGCCTCCGGGATTTGATACGCACCCTCCGTCTGAATAGGCGATGTAGTCATAATCGGACTCATTCTTCTCGCTGTTAATGCCTTCAATGTATCTTTCGGCTTCGTCACGGGAAACAAAGCTCTTAAACTCTGCTGACGGGAACCCGTCTGTCTGTTCCCTGCATTCATCCCAAGAAGTGAATATCCCTGTCTTTCTGCCGTTCCTTACCGCATAGAATTTACCCATATGCCTGCCTCCTGTATCTTTCTTATAGGTATATCATACCATAAAAACAAGAGATTGTATACAGTTAACCGAAGGCATGGATAAAGCCCGTACCTATGAAGATACGGGCAGGAGGGTTATCTTTCTTCTTCATATTCGCAGGAATCCATGACCAGAGGATTGAGCTTCCTGTATGCAGGCATGAGCATTTCCCTGAATCTCACATCAAGGGACTGCTTATAAAACTCCTTGCGGTCAGCAGAACATACCGCAAGACCCCTGTACTGTTCGGGTATCGAATCAATCATTCCGTTTATCTCTTCCATATGTTCCATTATTTTAGGGATTACCCTGCTGATAGCTTCCCTTACTTCCGGCACATCGAGACCAAGGAATTTTTTTGCTGAAAGTATGTGTTCATTATACTCATAAGCAGTCCTTGTTCCGAGGAAAAGGTTGATATTGGGATTTTTCAGATATTCACTGATTTTCTCATCTGAAATCTT
The DNA here is from genome assembly GCA_045627145.1 of Ruminococcus sp. Lineage (GTDB taxonomy): Bacteria > Bacillota > Clostridia > Oscillospirales > Ruminococcaceae > Ruminococcus. The sequence continues at coordinate 8,142 of JAZQND010000184.1, forward strand.
ATTGTTGAAGCTGTTACCATTATCATATACGGGAGCAAGATTATAAAGGTCTGAATCCCCGTCATAAAGAAGCCCCCAATTGCCGTTATTCCTGTCATTGTTATCAAGGAATATGTCGATTATCGCACAATCCCAGAACCTTTCCTTAAGGTCAGGTCTGTCCATAAGAGGATTTACCCTGAAGTGGAGCATGAGTTCTTCAAGATTTACGGAATCGCCTGTGGCTGAAAGGGGGATATCTTCGCCTTCCAGTTCCCTTATCTCATGATTAGCCGAGTTCTTGATAGTCCTTATCTCTGCCAAATCACCGATATTTTTCTGAAAGTCCTTGCATGCCACGCATATCTGGTCATTTCTCATTACAAGCTCTGTCCTATGTACATCATATCCGAGTATTTCATAGATGTGGCTTCCGATATATTCTGACAGATAGGATGTCGTATAGGAGGCGAGTCCTGTTCCGGTCATACTGCGTGTTGATTTGGGATATTTCACAATCCACGGTTCACCTTCGTACAGAACCCCGTCCTTGTCACCCGCCTGACCGCCATATCTTCCGTGGCGGGAGCTCTTTTCGAGATTGGAAAAATCAATAATGTTCATAACTGTCTCCTTATATTGTGTATCTGTTGGCTAACAGGTTCCACTGCTCCTTTGTAATAAGCCTGTTGACATAGGCTTCCTTTGCAAGCACATCAATGGTATCAGCTACACAGATGTATTCTATATCTTCTTTTTCATCAAGCTCCTCTGCCTCTGCCGTGAGGTTCTTCAGTGCCTTCGGCAGAGGGAAATCTATCTTTATGGAATGGTTTATATATTTCATGAAGTACCTCCTGTAATCTGCTATATATAATATTATAGCATGGTCATAGGATACTGTAAACGGTTAACCGTTCCTTCAGAGGATTATATGAAGGAGGCTGTCCTTCCTCCTTTCTTATTCTGATACACTGCTGATACACTGATAAATGAAACCATTGATTTTACTGTGTTTATTATAAACAAAATCGTTTCGAGTCCGGTCACCGGCAGGAGCCTGAACCCTGTAAATCCAAGGGGTTCGGGCTTTTTGCTTTTGATACACCCTGATACACCGGATAGTTTATACGATATGCCTACAGGCTATTGAACATATCCTTCATGGCGTTCCTGTCCATGTTCCTTGAGAGGTAATGGAAGGTCATCTCCGAGGATGAATGCCCGAGTGCTTCCTGCGTAAGCCCGAGGTTGCCTGTATTCTCGAAGCATTTGCAGGCATTCAGGAACCTTATCTTATGCGAGGAATGGTACTTCACCCCGGTCTTTTCGCATATGTCCTTTAAGTGCTCGTTGAAGGTCGTGGTTATGAGGAACCGTCCGTCCTTCATAAAGAGATATCTTCCATCGGAGAGCCTTCTTATCCTTTCAAGGAAGGAGAGTGCCCGGCTGTTCAGGTACTGCATCCTCGTGCCCGTATCCGAGTGCTTCTTCACATAGGCTACATGCGTATAATACCTCTTATTGTTGGTGAACTGCTTTATCAGCTCGCCTTCCGGTATGTCAGGCTTATGCTTGTTCTCTACTATCTGGGTATGGATATAGACGCTCTGCCTGTCCATGTCTATGTCTTCCCATCGGAGTGCCTTGAGCTCGCCTATGCGTACTATGAGGCAGAACATGAGCCCTATGGCAAGAGAATAGATATCATCGCAGTTCTCCTCTATGTATGCGGTGATTTTCTCTGCATCCTCCTTCGTATAGACATCGTCAGACCGGTTCTGCTTCTGTTTTACGGGAAGGTCACGGGTAATCACATCAAGGGAAGTGTTGTGGGCTACGATGCCTTTCTCTACCGCATATGCGAATATCCCGTTCATTATCCCTTTCATATCGGCGATACGCTTCGAGGTCAGTTCCCGTCCGGCAGTCTCCTTCCTGTAGAAGGATTTTATGTCCACCGGGGTCAGGCTCTGCAAAGGTATATCCGCTATGCCCTTACCCTTGTAGTACTTATCCCACGATGCCTTATAGAGCTCTGCCGTCTTGTCAGTGATTCCGTATTCCTCTTTCTTGAACTTCACCCACAGGGGGAAGAGCGTACCGAGCGTACTCTTTCCCTTTGTTTCCTGTTCCTTCTGGAAACTGCATATGACATCTTCAAGCTCTTCCCTTGATTTACGGCATACCTTCTGCCGTTTTCCGTTCACGGGAAGGTATGTGTAATACAGGTTCCTGTCTTCTATGAAGCTTATCGCATACGGATGCTTCTTTACATAATGTTCCCTCACTTTCATTCCAATGCTATTAAGGACAGCCTCTTCATCCATTATCATAGACTGTCCTATAACATATTTCAAGGCTTCTTCTTCCGTAAAGCCTATAGTAGTGAGGGAATTCATTCCCGAAGCGATATTATCCATTATTCCTTTCTTCCGTTACGGAAGGCGTTGGTGAGCAGTTTCCCTGCTTCGTTTTCCTCTCCGAACATAAGTATATATGCTACGCCTATCAGAAGTGCGTCCGATTCATCATCGTTTACATCTATCCCGAAGAACTTATGCACCGCCTTTATTGACCATTCCTTCCACTGGGGTCGTGCAGGCTTGTCCTTCTCAAGCTTTAAGGGGAGTATATTCTCCCTTATGACCTTACGGCAGGTCGAATTGTTCATCTCGTAATAGAAGCTGTGCTTTTGTGAAGCATACAGTTCCATGAAGCCGAGAATCCTGTCGAGCTTCCTCTGCGTAGAAGCATTGTTCGGCTTGTTGGTAAGCTCGGGAACTATGATGTCAGGCTTTTTCTCCTTAAAGAGTGCCTCTATCTTCCCGTACATGAGGATGTGGTTCGGGGTATCGGACTTCTTCTCCTTATCCGTGAGGGTGATGGTTCCGTGTTCCTTTAAACATCCGTTCTCCCATACCGCATATCCGGTACAGGAGGTGGACGAGTCAAGGCTTATCATGGTACATTTCTTTCTCATTTCTCTATCTCTTCTTCCTTCTCCATCTGCTTAAGGAACGACATGGGTACATCATAGCAGGCAATCCTGCCGTTGGTGTCGAGCCTGCATGCCCGGACATCCTTT
>JAZQND010000185.1:0-55596 GCA_045627145.1 Ruminococcus sp.
AAGGAGAAAGTCAAGGAAGAAAACCGCAGGAATACCGGTCTGTCGGTCAGCCTCTCTGTCAGCTTCGCTGACACCTCTCCCACAGGGAGAGACCTCGTATTTCAAGGTTTTCTGACGCAGAATTTCTTCTTCAGGACAAGCTGAAAAATTCAGAATTTAGGGCACCCATAAATTTCAATTTCCGTGCTTTTCGTTGGTATTACCTTGACATTTTTTGTTTTTTGATGTATAATATAGTCAGGTAAATGCTATGATGGGAAAAAAATCCTGCAAAGGTTCTCACAGAGAGCTGTCGTTTGGTGAAAGGCAGCAGACTTCTACAGGTCATATCTCCTCCCTGAGCAGTCGGCTGAAAGGGTTCGGTGCGTGTTTGATGCGGACTTGGTGCGTGTTTCGATGTGGGCTGTGTATTTCGACACCTTACATTCATTTCTTTATTCACGACTTCCCCCCGATTAGGTTTGAACGGTTTCTCCCGTTACAGAGATATGCGTTTTACAGACGCAAATGAGTGGGTGTATTTTCAATACATCAAGAAGAGTGGTACCACGGAGTAATAAATGTATCTTCGTCTCTTCCATGCAAAAGGCATGGAGGAGATTTTTTTCTGCCTCCAAAGCCGATAATTCTATGAATGGAGGGTAAACTATGTTTAATGCCGAAAAGTATACAAGACAATTTTTTGAAGCACCGCCCACTTCAATGAAATGGACTAAAAAATCATACATCGATAAAGCTCCTGAATGGTGCAGTGTTGACCTAAGAGACGGCAATCAGGCTCTCATCATTCCTATGGGACTTGGCGATAAGCTTGAATATTTCCGAAAACTGGTCGATATCGGTTTCAAGGAAATCGAAATAGGATTCCCTGCCGCCTCCGAAACCGAATATAACTTCTGCCGAACCCTTATTGAACAGAATCTCATTCCTGATGATGTCACCATACAGGTTCTCACACAGTCCCGTGAACACATAATCAGCAAGACTTTTGAGGCTCTTAAAGGCTGTAAAAACGCAATTGTCCACCTCTATAACTCAACCTCCGCCGCACAGCGTGAACAGGTTTTCCACAAAAGCAGACAGGAAATAGTGGATATTGCAGTTGAAGGGGCAAAACTTTGCAAAGAATACCGTGAAAAATATCATGGAAACTTCCGCTTTGAATATTCTCCGGAAAGCTTCACAGGTACAGAACCCGAATTTGCACTTGAAATATGCAATGCGGTTCTTGATGTCTGGAAACCGACTTTCGATGATAAGGTCATTATAAATCTTCCCGTCACAGTTCAGCTTTCCATGCCGCATATCTATGCAAATCAGGTTGAATATATGTGCGAAAACCTGAAATACCGTGAAAACGTCATTGTTTCGCTCCACCCCCATAACGACAGAGGCTGTGCCATTGCTGATACGGAAATGGGACTCCTTGCAGGTGCGGAACGTGTTGAGGGAACTCTTTTCGGAAACGGTGAAAGAACGGGAAACGTTGATATCATAACCCTTGCAATGAATATGTATTCACAGGGTGTTGAGCCTGGACTTGATTCCAGTGATATAACCGAAATTTCGGATTTTTACACACGCCTGACGGGTATGGCAGTCAATGAACGTCAGCCTTATGCAGGAAAACTGGTATTCGCCGCCTTTAGCGGTTCACATCAGGATGCAATAGCAAAAGGCATGAAATGGCATAAGGAAAATAATTCTGCCGTCTGGAATGTCCCCTATCTTCCGATTGATCCCGAAGATATCGGCAGAGAATATTCCACAGATGTTATCCGTATCAACAGTCAGTCGGGAAAGGGCGGTATAGGCTACATTCTCGAAACACGCTTCGGCTATATCCTGCCAAAGAAAATGCGTGAAAGCTTTGGTTATCTGGTCAAGGGCATATCAGACCGCAGTCATAAGGAACTCCTTCCCGACGAAATATTCAGTATTTTCAAGCAGAATTACGTTGATATCGCTTCCCCGATAAATATAACCGATGCCCGTTTCGTTCAGCATAACGGCATAGAAGCCGCTATATCCTTTGAATACAACGGACGAAAGGTAACTGCCGCCGATACAGGAAACGGACGACTTGACGCTGTAAGCAATGCCCTACGTTCTTACCTCGGAAAAGAATATAACATAAATACCTACACCGAACACGCTCTTGAAGTAGGTTCTGCTTCAAAGGCTGTGTCTTACGTTGAGATAATATCAGCAGAAGGCAGAAATTTCTGGGGAACAGGTCTTGATAACGATATCATCACATCATCTATCAAAGCCCTTGTAAGTGCGGTAAACAATATGCTTAACGCCTGACAGACTGCACAAAGCACCCTGTTGAAAACATACACTATGTACAAATTGCGAAGAAATGCTGTCATAGTTATTGATTTTAAATCAATAAAGTGATACAATATATTATATATTAATAAGTAAGGAGAGGCTTGTAATGAAAACGATATGTAATTCTTTTGGTATCGTCATTATTTCAGACTCGGTCAGCAATTTTTTCGGCTGTAGTCTTGGTTCATTCTGCCCGATTGGCTCTCTTGCTTGATTATATGCACTGTTTGTCCATATAAGCTGAGTATAAAATGCCTTCGGCGGAATATCTGCCGAAGGTTTTTCTTTTTATATGTGAACTATTTATAAGGAAACACCACTCAAAAATTGTCCAGCAGAAACACAGTCAGATTTTTCGTCAGAGTGCATAAAAATGACGTAGCAATACTGCCGCATTGGAAGGAGTTTTTGTGTGCTATGACGGAAAATATGTAAGTTTATGACGTACAAAGCCGTCAGGCGTACTTTGTGCGGTGTTGCCATAAAAGGCGGAAATATATCTCCGCCGTCATATCAGGGCAAAAGTATTTTCTTTTGCAAACTGAAGCATTTCTGTCGGGCAAGCCGAGGGAAGTAATGAGAACATTCCGTAAAGCGTTGTAAACTCGCTTTACTGCTTCTTAGGGAGGCTCTGCCTCCCTCGTACACCCTCCGCAAGGGAGCGACGCTGCTCCCTTGCCCCCGCTATGTCGGCTTCGCCGTTTTTATATTTTAAATGCTATTGCCCTGCCCGCCATACAAAAATATAAAGGATTTTGATAATATGAAAATATCAGGTGCAAAAATCGTTGTTGAAACCCTTATCGAACAGGGCTGTGATACGGTTTTCGGTTACCCGGGAGGACAGGTTATCAACCTCTTTGACGAACTTTATCTGTGCCGTGACCGTATAAATCACGTTTTAACCGCCCACGAACAGGGTGCTGCCCATGCCGCTGACGGCTATGCAAGAGCTACAGGCAAAGTCGGCGTTGTTATAGCTACTTCAGGCCCCGGTGCAACAAACCTCGTAACAGGCATTGCCAATGCTCATCTCGATTCAATCCCCGTAGTTGCAATAACAGGTAATGTTCCGTGCGAACTTATCGGACGTGACAGCTTTCAGGAAGTTGATATCGTTGGCGTTACCATGCCGATAACCAAGCACAATTTTATCGTAAAGGACATAAATGAACTTGCGGATACTCTCCGTATGGCTTTCAAAATAGCAAAATCAGGCAGACCGGGTCCCGTCCTTGTGGATATCCCGAAGGACGTTCAGAAGGCTCTCTGTGAATATGAACCAAATGCACAGCCCGTTATACCCTATCCGCTTATATTCGCAAAAGAAGAAAAACTTCGTCAGGCTGCCGAACTTATCAATGAATCACAGCGTCCTTACATCTATTTCGGCGGCGGTATCATAAACGGCAAGGCTTCTGCCGCACTAACCGCTTTCGCTGATAAAATTGATGCTCCCATGGGATGTTCGCTTATGGGACTTTCTGCTGTGCCTTATGATAATCCCAGACTTCTTGGTATGCAGGGTATGCACGGTCACTACGCTTCATCTGTTGCTCAGGACGAGGCTGACCTTGTTATTACTCTCGGAGCAAGATTCTCCGACAGAGCCACAGGCAATAAAAATCGCTTTGCCAAAAATTTCAAAATCATCCACATTGATATTGACGGTGCAGAGCTTCATAAAAATATTCCCGCAAACCTTGCTGTAAGAGGCGATATAAACGACGCTCTCCTGCGTCTTACCACTCTCGTTGACGAGAAAAAGCACCCCGAATGGTCTGAAAGAATATCACAGCTTCGTCAGGAAGAAACCAATCGTATTGAAAGTGCATTGGCTATTTCATTCAAAAATAACAGCTATTCAGACGATACCCTCACTCCTTACGGCATTATCGACACAATCAGCTGTCATGCAGGCGATTCCGTAATTGTAACAGATGTCGGTCAGCACCAGATGTGGACTGCACAGAGATACCCTTTCACTAAGCCGAGAACCTTCCTCACAAGCGGCGGACTCGGTACTATGGGCTACGGTATGGGTGCGGCAATAGGTGCTTCTGCCGCAACAGGAAAGCATTCCGTCCTCTTTACGGGCGACGGCAGCTTCGGTATGAACCTTAATGAACTTGCTACCGCCGTTTCACAGAATACCCCTCTGGTTGTGGTTATTATGAATAACGGCGTTCTTGGAATGGTTCGCCAATGGCAGACGCTTTTCTTCGATAAGCATTACTCAAATACAACTCTTGACCGCAAAACCGATTTCGTAAAGGTTGCCGAAGCATTCGGTGCAAAGGGAAAACGTGTTTTCACCTTGTCCGAACTTGAAAAGGCTGCCTCCGAGGCTTTCGCTGACGGCGGAACTTATATCATTGACTGTGCTGTAAACAGTAACGAATTTGTTCTTCCGATGCTGCCTCCGGGCGGTTCAATTGACGATATTATCACGGAAATAAAGTGAGGTGGACGATATTATGGACCAGTATGTAATAGGAGTTATAGTTTCAAACGTTTCAGGTGTACTTTCACGAGTGTCAGGAATGTTTACAAGACGTGGCTTTAATATCGACAGCCTTACTGTCGGTGAAACAGAATCAAGCGGCTTTTCACGCATAACCATCGCCTTCCACGGTGATGAAGATATAAAAGAACGTATCCTCCAGCAGCTCCAGAAACTCCATGATGTCCGTGAAGTTGAGGTTCTCGACAAACACGACACGGTTATCCGTGACCTTCTTCTGATAAAGGTTCGCAATAAACCAGAAATCAGACAGGATATCATGACGGCTGTTGAGATATTCCGTTCCAAAATAGTGGATTATTCCCCTACTTCTCTCACCTGTGAACTTACAGGCGAAACTGCAAAAATTGACGCTTTTATCGAGCTTCTCAAACCTTACGGCATTATGGAAATGTGCCGTACAGGAATAGTTGCAATAGAAAGAGGCGAAAACTGCCTCAAAACTGTCAAATAAAAGTTTGGATAACGGAATAACAATTTTTCCCATTCCAGCTTAATATATAATATAATTACATAAAGGAGTAATTAACAATGGAAAATTCTGCAAAGGTTTTTTATGAACAGGACTGCGACCTTTCCCTTCTCTACGGAAAAACTATCGCTGTTATCGGCTACGGCAGCCAGGGCCACGCTCACGCTCTTAATGCCAAGGAATCTCTCGGCGATAAGGGCAGAGTTATAATTGGTCTTTATGAAGGCTCTAAATCATGGGATAAGGCTGTTAAACAGGGCTTTGAGGTTTTCACTGCCGCTGAAGCTGCTAAACAGGCTGACATCATCATGATACTTATCAACGACGAAAAACAAGCTAAACTCTATAAAGAAGATATCGAGCCAAACCTTGAGGCAGGCAATATGCTTATGTTCGCTCACGGCTTCAACATCCACTTCGGCTGTATCGTTCCCCCCGCTGACGTTGACGTTACAATGATAGCTCCAAAGGGCCCCGGTCATACAGTACGTTCAGAATATCAGGCAGGCAAGGGTGTTCCGTGTCTTGTTGCAGTACATCAGGATGCTACAGGAAAGGCTCAGGAAATGGCTCTCGCTTACGGTCTTGCTATCGGCGGTGCAAGGGCAGGCGTTCTTGAAACAACTTTCAGAACAGAAACTGAAACAGACCTCTTTGGTGAACAGGCTGTTCTCTGCGGCGGTGTATGTGCATTGATGCAGGCAGGCTTTGAAACTCTCTGCGAGGCAGGCTATGATCCAAGAAACGCTTACTTTGAATGTATCCACGAAATGAAGCTTATAGTTGACCTCATCTACCAGAGTGGCTTTGCAGGCATGAGATACTCCATCTCAAATACCGCTGAATACGGCGATTACGTTACAGGTCCTAAGATAATCACTGACGAAACCAAAAAGACAATGAAGCAGATTCTCAAAAACATTCAGGACGGTTCATTTGCAAAGGAATTCCTTCTTGATATGTCTGATGCCGGCTCACAGGTTCACTTCAAGGCTATGAGAAAGCTTGCTTCCGAACATCCTTCTGAAAAGGTCGGCGAGGAGATAAGAAAGCTCTATAGCTGGAACAACGAAGAAGATAAGTTCATCAACAACTGATTTAAGTCAATACCGCACAAATCACAGTAATCATTTTTGTGCGGTATTTCAATGAAAGTGTAAGATTGATACAAAATTGTTAATACAAGGTTCATATTTTCTTCACAGTTTCAACACACTTTCACAATCCTATCACATAAATCTGATAATATATACTGTGGGAGAGTCCCTTGCAGAAGCCTGTGGCTCGGCAAGGGATTTTTCTGCTTATTATCGGGTAAGGGAGGCGTTTTTACGGATAATTTTCTGCACCACCGTCACTCTCCGCTGAAAATATGCGGAGCTGTATCACTGACACTTGGTATTGTACTGATTTTCAGCGTATGTACAATATCCCTTGCTGACCGCAGCAAAAAAACCGATACTTCCCGGAAAACATCAGCCGAATACGAAACAGATACCCTTGAACAAAACGTCCAGTATACCGAAAAAATCAAGGATAAAAGCCTTTCAGCCGTTCCTCTGCTGATTATCGGCGGGGCTCTCATTATGTTCAGCATACCTATGTTTTACCTGCCTTACGATAATAAGCTGATTTTCCTCCGCCAACGCAGAAAGCGTAAGGAAGAAAATGATGAAAGCGAGGAACTGCCCGATTATCCCGAAGATGACTATGACTACATTCTCACAAGAGAAAAACGTCAGGAGCTTATGGAAGAACGTGACAGGCAGATCGATGAAATACTGCGTAAACAATGTGCAGACGAATAAACGGAGGAACTTATGGCAAACAGCTATATCACCAAATTCAGCCCGAATAAAAAACATATCATCGCTGTTTTGCTTCTTCTGACGGCTGTCGTTTTTTTCGGTATCGGAATTTTCAGAGCCATGCGTGTTTCAGGTCAGCCTGACATAACGGAACTGACTTCTGAACCCATTGCTCATGAAAATGACAGCATCATCTTTGCACAGAAGCCGTTTGAAAGCTGTCTTAACGGTGCTTCAAAGGAAAGTCCCGTCGGAATTGTTTCTATTTCGGGTGGTCTGACTGACAGCTATGAAGGTTATATTGTAAATATTGCCGGAAAATACCGTACTGTCATCGTGAAAAATAATTCCGAAGAATTTGATAAGCTCATGAACGGAGAAAAGGTCACAGGCTATTTTACGCATAAAAACTCCTGTGATGCGCTTCCGGGACATATAGACTCCGTCAACAGCCACTATGCCCTTGAAACTCCGTTCACAAAGGAAAACTGCTCCGATCTCGGCATTATGATAGTCAGCAGAAAAACGGAGCTTCTCAGCTTTCTCTGGGGTATGCCTTTCCTTATCATCGGCTTGATATTCCTGTTTCTTGCAGGCTCTCCCTTTTTCAATATTCCCGAATCAATGCTTTCGGAAGATAATTCAAAAAGATAATTAAATATATGAGGTGAATTATATAATGAGTGGAAATTTTTTCTGCAATGGTGCTGAAATGGCTTCTCAGCGTTCCCTTTTCAACGCCCTCGGACATACAAAAGAAGAAATGAACCGTCCGCTGGTCGGCATCGTTTCATCATACAACGAAATAGTACCTGGTCACATGAATATCGACAAAATCGTTGAAGCTGTAAAACTTGGTGTTGCTATGGCAGGCGGTACACCTGTTGTATTCCCTGCAATCGCCGTCTGCGACGGCATAGCTATGGGACACACAGGCATGAAATATTCACTCGTTACCCGTGACCTCATTGCCGATTCAACAGAATGCATGGCTCTTGCTCATCACTTTGACGCTCTTGTTATGGTTCCCAACTGCGATAAGAACGTTCCCGGACTCCTTATGGCAGCCGCCCGTATAAATGTACCTACCGTTTTCGTAAGCGGCGGTCCTATGCTTGCAGGTCATGTTAAAGGCAAAAAAACCAGTCTTTCCTCAATGTTTGAGGCTGTAGGTGCATACAGTGCAGGCAGAATCGACGCTGATGAACTTGACGAATTTGAAAGAAAAACCTGTCCGACCTGCGGTTCATGCTCAGGTATGTATACCGCAAATTCCATGAACTGCCTCACGGAAGTTCTCGGCATGGGCTTACAGGGCAACGGTACTATCCCTGCCGTTTACTCCGACCGTATCAGACTTGCCAAAATGGCAGGTATGCAGGTAATGGAGCTTTACAGAAAGAATATCCGCCCTCTTGATATCATGACAGAAAAAGCTTTCTATAATGCCCTCACCGCCGATATGGCTCTTGGCTGTTCAACAAACAGTATGCTTCATCTCCCTGCCATAGCAAATGAATGCGGAATCGAGATAAACCTCGATATGGCTAACGAGATAAGTGCAAAAACTCCTAATCTCTGTCACCTCGCCCCCGCAGGTCCTACCTACATGGAAGACCTCAATGAAGCAGGCGGCGTTTACGCTGTTCTTAACGAACTCTCAAAGAAAAACCTCATTCACACAGACTGCATGACCTGTACAGGAAAAACATTAGGCGAAAATATTTCAGGCTGTATCAACAGAAATCCTGAAATTATCCGTCCTATTGATAATCCTTACAGTGAAACAGGCGGAATAGCAGTCCTCAAGGGCAATCTCGCTCCTGACCGCTGTGTTGTCAAGAGAAGTGCCGTAGCACCTGAAATGCTGGTTCACAAGGGAAAAGCCCGTGTGTTTGACAGCGAAGAAGATGCTATCAAGGTAATCTACGAAGGCGGCATAAATCCCGGAGATGTTGTCGTTATCCGCTATGAAGGCCCTGCCGGCGGCCCCGGAATGAGAGAAATGCTCTCTCCTACTTCCGCAATTCAGGGTGCAGGACTTGGTTCTTCCGTTGCCCTCATAACTGACGGACGATTCAGCGGTGCAACCCGTGGTGCGGCTATCGGTCACATTTCACCTGAAGCCGTCAACGGCGGTACTATCGCTTACGTCAAGGACGGCGATATCATCTCAATTGATATCCCGAATTACAGCATAAACCTCGAAGTTTCCGATGAGGAACTCGCAGAACGCAGAAAGACCATGCCTATAAAGAAAAAGGAAAATATCACAGGATATCTCAAACGCTATGCGGCTATGGTTTCAAGTGCGGATAAGGGTGCTGTAATAAACAAGTAAACCATTACGAATATTCGTGCAGATATTTCGTCAGACGGCAGTTCCGTTCTGCTGTCAACCATGATGAACGGATGTATTATGCCTTCATCAATAATGATTTGATTTTAAAGGCAATACCGTACAAAGTTCGTTTCAGGCTCTGCACGTTTTGTCTGCTGCGTATACTTTCTGCGGTATTGTCTTTATTTTTGTTATTCTGAACCATGCTGTTCAGAATGTATAAGGGAGCTGAAAATTATGGGTATGACCATGACACAGAAAATTCTTGCGGCTCATTCAGGACTTGATTCGGTTCATTCAGGACAGCTTATCCTCACCAACCTTGATTTAGTCCTCGGCAACGACATAACCTCTCCTGTTGCCATAAATGAGTTCGCCAAACTCAATAAGAAAAACGTTTTCAACAAAGATAAAATTACTATGATTATGGACCACTTTGCTCCGAATAAGGATATAAAAGCAGCGGAGCAATGCAGAATGTGCCGTGATTTCTGCGGTGAAAAGCATATTTCAAATTTCTATGATGTCGGTGAAATGGGCATTGAACACGCATTTGTTCCTGAAAAAGGTCTTGTTACAGCCGGAAATGTTGTTATCGGTGCTGATTCACATACCTGTACATACGGTGCATTGGGAGCTTTCTCAACGGGTGTCGGTTCAACCGATATGGCTTGCGGTATGGCTATTGGCAAGGCATGGTTCAAAGTTCCGCCCGCAATAAAGATAAACTTCACAGGGAAACTAAGAAAATACGTTTCCGGAAAAGACGTTATCCTCTCTATTATAGGCGATATAGGTGTTGACGGTGCTTTATACCGTTCAATGGAATTTACAGGCGAAGGTCTTTCTTCCCTTAATATGTCAGACCGCCTTTGCATTGCAAATATGGCTGTTGAAGCGGGAGCAAAAAACGGCATTTTTGAAGTTGACGATATCACCCTTGAATATCTCCGTGAACATGATGCCGCAAAGCCTGTGGTATATTCTGCCGATGCCGATGCCGAATATGAAAAGGTAATGGATATCGACCTTTCCGAAATTGAACCTACTGTCGCATTTCCTCATCTTCCTGAAAATGCCCTCACATTTGAGGATATAGGAGATATACCTATTGACCAGGTAGTAATCGGTTCATGCACAAACGGCAGACTTGAAGACCTTATCGCCGCCGCTGAAATTATGGAGGGCAGACAGGTCGCACAGAACGTCCGTGTCATCATTATCCCTGCAACCCAGAGAATATATCTTGAAGCTATGGAAATGGGACTCCTCAGAACCTTCATAGAATGCGGTGCTGTCGTATCAACTCCAACCTGCGGGCCTTGCCTCGGAGGTCACATGGGCATACTCGCTTCAGGTGAACGTGCCATCTCCACCACCAACAGAAATTTCGTCGGACGCATGGGACACCCTTCGTCTGAAATATACCTTGCAAGCCCTGCAACTGCCGCCGCAAGTGCAGTAAGAGGAAAGATAACAAGTCCATGGGAGGTAATGAAATGAAGTATACAGGAATAGTTCTTAAATACGGCGATAATATCGACACCGATGTTATCATCCCCGCAAGATACCTCAATACAAGTGACCATGCCGAACTTGCAAGCCACTGTATGGAAGACCTCGATAAAACCTTCATCGACCGTGTTCATCAGGGCGATTTCATTGCCGCAGGCTATAATTTCGGCTGCGGTTCTTCCCGTGAACACGCTCCTATCGCCCTGAAAGCAAGCGGTATCTCTCTGGTTATCGCCAAAAGCTTTGCCCGTTTCTTCTACCGCAACGCTATAAATATCGGTCTGGCAATTATCGAATGCCCCGAAGCCGTTGACGATATTATGGAAGGCGATACCGTTGAAGCTGATATGGATAACGGTATTATACGCAATATCACTACAGGCAGAACCTACACAACTGCACCTTTCCCTGACTTTATAAGGAAAATCATAATCAACGGCGGACTTATCCAGTCTATCGCCAACGGTGCAATAAAATAAGGCAATACCTGTACTTTACTGCATAAAACTGCAAACAGCTCTTTCGGGAGGTAATTTTTATGGAATTTAAAATCGCTTTGCTTAAAGGTGACGGTATCGGCCCTGAAATAGTTGACTGTGCCGTCAGAGTGCTTGAAAAAACTGCTGAAAAATTCGGACATAATTTTATCTTCAACCCGTATCTTATAGGCGGCTGTGCCATAGATGCAGAAGGTGTGCCGCTTCCGAAGGCAACCGTTGAAGGCTGTCTTGAATCAGACGGCGTACTGCTTGGTGCTGTCGGCGGCCCGAAATGGGACGGTCTTTCAGGCGAATGCCGTCCTGAAAAGGCTCTGCTGAATATCCGTTCTGCCCTCGGACTTTACACAAATCTTCGCCCTGCACAGCTCTACCCTGCCCTGAGAAATGCCTCTCCGCTTAAAGATGAGATAGTTAAAGAAGGCTTTGACATTCTGATAGTCCGTGAACTCACAGGCGGCATTTACTTCGGTGAACGTGGCTTCCGTGAGGGCAAATACGGTCAGGAAGCCTACGATACAGAAGCTTACAGTGTAACCGAAATCGAACGCATAGGACGTGCTGCTTTTGAAGCCGCAATGAAACGCCGTAAAAAGATTTGCAGTGTTGACAAGGCAAATGTACTGGAATCCTCAAGGCTGTGGCGTAAGACCATGCACGCTCTTTCTGAAGAATACCCCGAAATTGAATACTGTGATATGTTCGTTGACAATGCCGCCATGCAGCTTGTGAGAGAACCTTGTCAGTTTGACGTTATAGTAACATCAAATATGTTCGGCGATATCCTCTCCGACGAAGCTTCACAGATAACGGGTTCTATAGGTATGCTTGCCTCGGCTTCGCTTGGTTCTTCAAAACGTGGAATGTATGAACCTATCCACGGTTCTGCTCCTGATATCGCAGGAAAAAATACCGCAAACCCCATTGCTGAAATTCTTTCAGGTGCAATGATGCTGCGATATTCATTCGGTCTTTCAGAAGAAGCCGATGCTATAGAAAAAGCAGTCAGCACAGTTCTTGAAAACGGCTGGCGGACTGCTGATATTATGGGTACAGATAAGGGAACTCCCCTTTCATGTACCGAAATGACTGATAAAATAATTGAGGTTTTGTAAATGAATGATTTTTTAAAACAGCTTTCTCTTGAACTTGATTCAATAGCTGTTTTTAGGAATGTACTGCATGACAGTGTTATCGCAAAGTTCAGAATGCTTGCAGATACTTCCGCAAATTACAATACAGACGATTTTCTGAAACATTACTCCGATTTTGTATGCGAACTTTACAGGCATACTGCCGTTTTTACAGACCATGTCCTGAAAACCGTTCTGGAAGATGAAAACGTTTATATCGTTCAGAAGGGACGTGGTGCGGATACTCACCACTGTATCCGTGAAGCCGCCGAAAATGAACTCCGTATCTTACAGAAGCTTTCACAGGTAACTCCTGATGACGTGAAAAACGGTGTTGATTTCAGCGGATTTCTTCCTGAATGGGAAGTCCACACTGCTGATTTTTCCGCCGAATACCGCAATCGCCTTGAAAATGTAAGCTGCTGCGGATACGGCAAATGGACTGTCAGCAGTATGTTCAATTTCAGAGAAGGTCATGTTGTACCCGTCCTTTTCCCTGATACCCAGAAGCTTTCCGAACTTTACGGCTATGAACGTGAACGAAACGAGGTTCTTGAAAATACCCTCGCTCTCGTAAACGGCAGACCTGCACAGAACACCCTTCTTTACGGTGATGCCGGAACAGGCAAATCTTCAACAGTAAAGGCTGTTGTGAACGAACTATGCGGAAAAGGTCTGCGTCTTATCGAAATTTCAAAGGAACAGCTTCGGAATATCCCTGAAATTATCGAGGAAATAAGCAATAATCCGCTGAAATTCATAATTTTTATCGACGACCTCAGCTTTACATCGGGCGAGGACTGCTTTGGTGCATTGAAAGCCACACTTGAGGGTTCGGTATCCGCAAGGGCTGAAAATATGGTCATCTATGCAACCAGCAACCGCCGCCACCTTGTCAGGGAAAGCTTCTCAGACCGTGACGGTGACGATGTTCACCGCAATGACACCATGCAGGAAACTCTTTCTCTTTCTGCACGTTTTGGTTTGAGAGTAAACTTCAGCCGTCCCGACAAAAATTCTTACATCAGCATAGCCGCAAAACTTGCAGAAAGCAAGGGCATCTGCATGGACGTAAACGAATTTGCCCTGAAAGCCGAACAGTTTGCCGTTGCTTCAGGAAACGGCCGTTCTCCAAGAACCGCAAAACAGTTTGTAAACAGTCTGTGTCAGGACGACCGAAAGGAGATTTAATAATGACTATCCGTGAATTACAGGACAAAATTATAAAATTAAAAAAAGAAACCAATACAGCTATCCTTGCCCACAGCTATCAGGCAAGAGAAATAGTTGAAATTGCCGATTATACAGGCGACAGCTACAAATTAAGCGTTGATGCTTCAAAAACAGAAGCCGAAAATATACTTTTCTGCGGCGTTCATTTCATGGCTGAAACCGCAAAAATGCTTTCACCGCAAAAGAGAGTCTTTCTTGCAAACAGAAATGCAGGCTGTCCTATGGCTGAACAAATGGACAGGGACTATATCGCTGAAATTAAAAAATCAGAACCCGAAAGAACCGTCGTTGCCTATATCAACACGACCGCTTCCCTGAAAACCGTATGCGATGTCTGCGTTACATCATCAAGTGCATTGAAAATCGTAAAATCACTTGAAAGCAAGAAAATACTCTTTATTCCCGACTGTAATCTCGGCGGCTGGGTTAAGGAACAAGTTCCAGAAAAAGATATAATGCTCCTCAAAGGCGGATGTCCTGCCCATGCTGCAATAACCGTGAACGACGTAACAAAGGCTAAGGAGGAACACCCCGATGCACTGTTTCTGGTACATCCTGAATGCGTTCCGTCAGTTGTGGCTCTTTCAGACTATTCCGGTTCAACGTCAGGAATTATGAACTATGTTAAAAATTCAGACCACGGCGAATTTATTATCGGTACGGAAACTTCCATCACCGAACATCTGCAATATGAATATCCCGATAAAAAATTCTACCCGATAACCAAAGACCTGGTATGCAAAAATATGAAACTCACTACCCTTCCCGACGTTTACAATACCCTCATGGGCATGAACAACGGTGAAGCTTTTGAGATTCTTATGGACAATAAGCTTATTGCCGATGCAAGAAAATGTATCGACGAAATGATAAGACTCGGCGGCTGATATGACGGATATTGTTGAAAAACTCTGCCTTACAGGAAATCTTTCCGACAGCGAACTCACGGCTCTTATCGAAAACCATGACACCGAAGTTTCTGAAAAACTCCGTGAATGTGCCGATACAACACGCCGCAAATACTACGGAAACAAGGTCTTTCTGCGTGGTCTTACCGAAATTTCCTCATACTGCAAAAATGACTGCCTTTACTGCGGTATACGCAGAAGTAATCACAATGCACAGCGTTACCGCCTTAGCCGTGAAGAAATACTGCTCTGCTGTGAAAAAGGCTATGAACTCGGATTCAGAACTTTTGTCCTTCAGGGCGGTGAAGACGCTTATTTCACCGACAGCTTTATGTGTTCACTCATTGCTGATATCCGTGAGAAATATCCTGAATGTGCCATCACACTTTCACTCGGAGAACGAAGCCGTGAAAGTTACAGGTGCATGAAGGAGGCTGGTGCAGACCGATATCTGCTGCGTCACGAGGCTGCTTCTCAGGAGCTTTATTCCAGACTTCATCCACAGGAAATGAGTCTCGAAAACCGCAAACGCTGTCTTTATGATTTAAAGGAACTCGGTTATCAGGTAGGTGCAGGCTTCATGGTCTCCGCACCGTTTCAGACTACTGAACACCTTATTGCTGATATCCGCTTTTTACAGGAACTTGAGCCGCACATGATAGGCATAGGACCTTTTATTCCGCACCATGACACCTGTTTTGCCAATGTGAATGGCGGAGGTCTTGAACTTACACTCAAACTTCTCGGTATACTCAGGCTGATGTTTCCGAAGGTTCTGCTTCCTGCCACAACCGCACTCGGCACTATCGCTCCAAACGGAAGGAAACTCGGTCTGCTGACGGGCTGCAACGTCGTAATGCCAAATCTTTCGCCTGAAAACGTGCGGAAGAAGTATGACCTCTATGACAACAAGCTTTCATCAAGTGAAGAAGCCGCAGAGTGTCTGGAAAAGCTGAAAAAAAGCATTGCTTCAATCGGATACCAAGCTGTTTCCGAACGTGGCGATTACTGTTCAAATTATTAAAAATTTCAGGAGAAAAATATGAGAGTTAGATTTCATCTTCCCGATTTTTCGGGAAATTTCAAGCTTAATCTGCTCTTTACGGAACTCCTTCAGCATAAGCCTGAATTATTCCGTGAAGGTGTGGAGATAGCTTCATTTTATGGTGTATTTCCGCCGTCCGTATGGAATGGCGGCAGACCGCAGGGCGGTGTGGTTGACAAAAACTTTGTTAAAAGCGTAATAAAAACATTCAATGAACGTGGCATACCGCTTCGATTCACCTTTACCAATCCAGCACTGGAGAAAAAGCACCTCAGTGATGGTTTCTGCAATATGGTCATGGCTATGGCTGACAACGGCATGAACGAAGCAATAGTAATGTCACCTGTTCTTGAGGAATATATCCGCAGAAACTACCCGAAATTCAAGCTGACAAGCTCTACCTGCAAGCGTATCACAGATCCCGAAAAGCTTAAAGAAGAACTTGAAAAGGACTACAGCATAGTTGTAGTTGACTACGATTTCAACAATAATTTTGAAGTTCTTGAAAAACTCCCACGCAAACAGGACTGTGAGCTCCTTGTAAACGCTTGCTGTGAACCGAACTGCCCAAGACGTTCTGCACATTATTACTCCATCGGTGTACAGCAGATAGCCTATAACGAGCATATCAAAAAATATCCGAATGTACCGTTCAATGCGGAAAAATATGACACAGAAAATTTCAGGGACTGTCCTTTTGCCAAAAGAGGCATTCTTGATATAAAAAATCTCAGAACTCATATCTCACCTGACGATATCTGGGAGAAATACGTTCCAATGGGCTTTGAACAGTTCAAAATTGAAGGCAGAACAGCAAGTCCCGTAAACGTTCTTGAAACCTATGTTTACTATATGGCAAAGCCCGAATGCCGTGACGAAGCACGTTTCACCATGTACAAGTCACTTGAAAATTCGGGTGCAATGATTTTCAGATAAGGAGTTTTTGAAATGAAAGTAAGATTTCACCTGCCTGATTTTGCAGGTTTAGGCAAATTCAATATGGTTTTTGCAGCAATGCTTAAAAACAGTCCTGAATTTTTCCGTGAGGGGGTTGAAATTGCCTCTGTTTACGGCACATTTCCACCGTCACTCTGGAACGGCGGACGCTTTCAGGGCGATATGTGCAATAAAAACTTCATCAAGGCTGTTATAAAATATTTCAACGATGAGGGTATTCCTCTCCGCTTTACCTTCACCAACCCGATGATAGAGAAAAAGCACCTCAATGATGATTTCTGCAACATGGTAATGCACCTTGCAGACAACGGACTTAACGAATGTATCGTGGTTTCGCCGCTTCTTGAGGACTACATACGCAAAAACTACCCGAATTTCAAGCTGACAAGCTCAACCTGCAAACGTATCACAGATCCCGAAACTCTTTACAAAGAAGTTGAAAAGGACTACCATATCGTTGTTATTGACTATGACCTCAATAATAAATTCGATATACTTGAAAAGATACCGAATAAGGAAAAGTGCGAAATACTGGTAAATGCCTGTTGCAATCCGGGCTGTGAACACCGTTCACACCATTACCGCACAATAGGTCTGGAACAGATAGCTTATGCTAACCACATGAAGAAATATCCGAATGTTCCTTTTGATTCCGATAAATTTACTATTGAACACCCTGAAAGTCAGTTTGAGTTTGACTGTCAGTGCGTTCACAGAACCCTTTTTGATGTTATGAAACTCAGTACCCATGTCACACCTGACGATATCTGGAACAAATATGTTCCTATGGGATTCAGCCAGTTCAAAATCGAGGGACGTACCTTCGATATCTTCAACCTTACAGAACATTATATGTACTACATGGTAAAGCCTGAATGCAGGGACATGGCAAGAATGATATTCTATAGAAATCTCTGGACTAACGGCGTTATTGACGTTAAAGAGTAATTATGTGCATATATAAAAGCATATTAAAAACAGCACTGATAATATCAGTGCTGTTGCTATTCGGCACAGGCTGTGCAAAAAAGGAAGCTTCAAAGTCTGAAACTGAAAGCGTTACTGAAATTGTGACTACAGAGGAAGTTACAACTACTTCGGAAACTACCACCTCAACCACAACTACCACCTCAACCACAACTACCACAACAACTACAACCACTATCACTTTTACCGACACCACGCCCGAAGAAGCTGAAATTGTCAGAGCACTTGAATTTGCAGATGACATAGAAGATCATTTAATTTTAGCGGCAGAAAACCTTTCTGAACGTTATTTTGGTGCTGTTATTAACGAGGAAGATGCAATAGCAGCGGCTCGAAGTGTATTGCTTGAAAAATTCGGTCAAAGCTATGTTGACTACATTGAAAGTGAATATGTTGATTTTAACGGCGAACAAGTAAGAATTACAGAAAGGAAAAATCCGCCGTATATTGCCACATATTATGAAGAATATGATGTCTGGAGCATTACAGAAACTCCGCCTGTAGGAACTCTTGAAAACGGAAAAAATCTTGATATTATATGGGATCACTATGGTTCAATAATTATTCGTGCCTCGGACGGCAAGGTTTTGTGTGCACCCTAAAATACATATTGACAAAAAGCAAGTCTATAGTATATAATATATAAGGTCAAAAGCGTAGCAGTCAGAGTAGCTTTTCCGCAGTCTTTCAGAGAACGGACGGTTGGTGCAAGTCCGCAGACGGGAAATGTGAAGTGCGGCTGTCAGCTTCGGTGAGGAACGGCTTATGCCAATTATTCCCCGACGTTTCGTCTGCGTTAAGGACTTTGAGTTAAATACGGAGTGGAACCGTGCTTTTTGCACCTCCGAAATTTATATTGTTTCTGCCTTACTGTAAAAAGGTCAGCGGTATAAATTTCGGAGGTTTTGTTATTAAGGAGGTCTTGTTGTGCTGAAAAATATGATAAGAGATATCAGAATTATTAAGGAACGTGACCCTGCGGCAAGAAATGCCTTTGAAATTCTGCTGACGTATCCAAGTCTTGTGGCAATTCGTTCATACAGGATAGCCCATTGGTTTTACACACACAAAATGTTCACTGCCGCAAGAATAATTTCCCAGTGTGCAAGAAGCAGAACAGGTATTGAAATACACCCCGGTGCTAAAATCGGAAAAGGACTGTTTATTGACCACGGAATGGGCGTAGTCATAGGCGAAACTGCCGTTATCGGCGAAAACTGTCTGCTTTATCAGGGAGTTACCCTAGGCGGTACAGGTAAGGATAAGGGCAAACGTCACCCTACTCTCGGAAACAACGTGCTTGTCGGTTCAGGAGCAAAAATACTTGGCCCTTTCAAAGTCGGCAATAACGTTAAAATAGCCGCAAATGCCGTAGTTCTCGGAGCAATTCCCGATAACTGCACGGCTGTCGGAGTACCCGCAAGGATAGTTCGCATGAACGGTAAAAAAGTTTCTCAGAATGTGACCAGAGATATCGACCAGATTCATATTCCCGATCCTGTTTCTCAGGAAATTTGCAGACTTCACGCAGAGGTCAATGCACTGAAAAAACAGGTCGAAGAACTGAAAAAAAATAGTTAAGGAGAAAAAAATGCAGTTATATAATTCACTTTCACATGAAAAAGAAGAATTTATTCCCCGTGAGGCAGGCAAGGTAAGTATGTATACCTGCGGCCCTACAGTTTACCATTACGCCCATATCGGCAACCTCAGAAGCTACATCATGGAGGATATCCTTGAAAAATACCTCCGCTTCACAGGTCTTGACGTTAAGCGTGTTATGAATATAACGGATGTCGGTCACCTCACAAGCGACGGCGATACAGGTGACGACAAAATGCTGAAGGGAGCAAAGCGTGAGCATAAAACCGTCATGGAAATTGCGAAATTCTATACAGACGCTTTCTTTGATGACTGCAAAAAGCTCAATATCAAAACTCCTGACGTTGTAGTACCTGCAACAACCTACATCGACGAATTTATCCGTGTTATCAGCACTCTTATGGATAAGGGATACGCTTACGAGGCCGGCGGCAACATCTATTTCGATACCTCTAAGCTTGATAAATACTACGTTTTCAACGATTTTAAGGAAGAAGACCTTGCTGTCGGTGTTCGTGAAGGAGTTGAGGAGGACGGCAATAAACGCAATAAAGCCGATTTTGTCCTCTGGTTCACAAAGTCAAAATTTGACGATCAGGAACTTAAATGGGAAAGTCCATGGGGTATCGGTTACCCGGGCTGGCATATCGAATGCTCATGCATAAGCATGAAGAACCTCGGTGAATACCTTGATATCCACTGCGGCGGCATAGACAATGCTTTCCCTCACCATACCAACGAAATCGCACAGTCCGAAGCTTATCTCGGTCATAAGTGGTGCAATTACTGGTTTCACGTTCTCCACCTCAATACAAACAACGGCAAAATGAGCAAATCAAGCGGAGAATTCCTGACAGTTTCACTTCTCGAAGAAAAAGGCTATCTGCCTGTAGTATACCGTTTCTTCTGTCTGCTTTCCCACTACAGAAAATCACTTGTTTTCACATGGGAAAACCTCGATAACGCCGTAACCTCCTACAATAAGCTTATTGAGAAGATAGCTCCTCTTACAAGCGACAAAAACGGCGATATCGAAAAGGAAGAATACGACCGTCTTATGAAGATATTCACAGACGCTCTTGATAACGATATCAACACCTCTCTTGCCATAACTGCTGTTTACGATGTTCTGAAATCAAAAGCTAATTCAGCTACAAAGCTTGCTCTTATCAACGAATTTGATAAGGTTCTCGGTCTTGACCTTGAAAAGAACGCTGTAAAATTTGCAGAAGAAGCCGAAAATGCATCATCCGATATCCCTGCCGAAATACTTGAACTTGTTGAACAGCGTCAGGCTGCCCGCAAAGAGAAAAACTTTGCCCTTGCCGACGAAATAAGAAACAAAATAACTGCTCTCGGATATGAAGTTAAGGAAACACGTCAGGGTACAGAAATAAACAAATTATAATATCAGTTATTATATGCAGCACCGCATATTCTTTGTGCGGTACTGCCTGAAAGCTGTTTAAATCAGGAGAATAAAAATGGCAAGAATATATCCTCTTTTCAGTTCCAGCAAGGGCAATTCAACCTTCATCGGAACTGAAAAAGGCGGTATCCTTATTGACTGCGGCGTAAGCTTCAAAAGGCTTTCTGCCGCACTGGAACTTAATCGGATACCTCTTTCCGCAGTTCAGGCTGTGTTCATAACTCATGAACACTCCGACCATGTTGCAGGTCTGAAAATGCTCACCAAAAAAACAGGTATGCCTGTCTACGGACAAAAACGTACTCTGCAAAGATTATGTGAAAGTGATAGAATTTCACCTGAATCACCAATAATAGACATAACAGGTCTTAACATAACGTGTGCAGGGAACGAAGTGCAGTGCTTCAATACTCCGCATGATACCATTCAAAGCTGCGGATACCGCATACATACGGACGATGATAAATACTGTGCTGTGTGTACTGACCTCGGACACATCACCCCTGAAGTTGACAAAGCCCTGACAGGCTGCCGTCTGGTACTTATCGAGGCTAATTATGACGAAGAAATGCTCAGGAGAGGTCCATATCCGCTTTACCTGAAAGAAAGAATACTTTCAGCAAACGGTCATCTTTCAAATAATTCCTGCGGAGAGCAAGTCTGTAAGCTTATAGAAAGAGGTTCTACTCATTTTATTCTCGGTCACCTCAGTCAGGACAACAATCTGCCGCATATCGCAGACAGAACTGTTCAGAACAGTCTTGGACGCTTTACCCGTGGCAAAGACTATCTTTTAGGTGTTGCACCTGTTGAAACTCAGGGAGGAGCTGTGATTTTCTGATGAATATTAATCTTATAGTTATCGGCAAACTGAAAGAGGACTATCTTCGCAGTGCGTGTGCGGAATACATAAAGCGTCTTGGCAGATTCTGCACCTTTGAACTTCATGAGCTTGACGAATGCCGTTTGAGTGATGCTCCGTCCGATAAGGAAATTTCTGCCGCACTAAAAAAAGAAGCCGAACAAATAAAACGTTTTGCAAAAGGAATGATAATTCCGATGTGCATTGAAGGGAAACAGCTTTCAAGTCCCGAACTTTCCGAAAAAATATCCGATGCAGGCGTAAACGGCTTCAGTACTGTCACATTCATAATCGGAAGTTCATTCGGGCTTGACGACGAAGTAAAGTCTATGGGACATCTGAAACTTTCCATGTCAAAAATGACCTTCCCTCACCAGCTTGCAAGAGTAATGCTGCTTGAGCAGATATACCGTGCATTTCAGATATCAGGCGGCGGAAAATATCATAAATAATCTTAAAGCTTTAAACACATAATAATCATATCATCTTTAGCGGTGGTGCTTATAATGAAATTCTGATTTTTTACAGGAAACTTCTTTAGGGCATCTCTAAAAATCCGTTTTGAGTAAGAAAGAACAGATAGGTACAGTAGATGCAAGGAAAGCCCTCAAAGGCGTGCTTTCGCACTACGAGAGGGGTTGACGCAGCAGATGCTGTGCATAGCTGTTTTTTCTCAGAAGGGGGTTTTAGAGATGTCCTTTATAAGTACCACCTTTATGCGGTAATGTTATTTTTATCGTTGACATACGGTTTTGATTTGTGGTATAATAAAAGTTATAATGGATAATTATGGTCTGCTTCAAAAATAACTTGAGGCTGCCATTTTGATTGTTTGCTATATTTTCATTAAAGGAGATATAAATGAATACAATAAAAGAATTGTATGCATACAGACAAATGATTTTCAGTCTTGTAAGAAAAGACCTTCGTGGACGCTATAAGGGTTCGGTTCTCGGATTCCTCTGGACTTTCATAAATCCTCTGCTCCAGCTCGTTGTCTATACTATCGTCTTTTCGTTCATACTTCCTACCAATATTGACCGCTACTACCTTTATCTGTTTGTCGGTCTGATACCGTGGATTTTCTTTTCATCTTCAATAACCGTAGGTGCGGCTTCTGTCGTTGCACAGAAAGACCTTATAAAAAAAATCTACTTTCCAAGAATGGTTATCCCGATTTCCTATGTAACAAGCTGTTTTGTGAATATGCTTCTCTGCTTTATCGTTATTTTTGCCGTGGTTATCGTATCGGGAACTGGACTTAATTTTGCCGCACTTCTCACTCTGCCCGTTATCATGGCTGTTGAATATATTCTCGCTCTCGGTATGGCTATGCTCACATCTGCTGTAACCGTCTATTTTCGTGACCTTGAACACATTCTCGGCATAATCTCTATGGCTTGGATGTACATGACACCTATCATGTATACAAAATCCATCGTTCCTGATGAACTTCTGCCGATTTTCAATCTCAACCCCATGACTCATGTAATAGAATGCTATCGTGCCGTACTCTATTATAAGCAGATTCCTGACCTCACTACGCTCCTTTCAGCGGCAGGACTCGGAGTATTATTCCTCATCCTCGGAGGACTTGTTTTCAATAAGCTTCAGCGGCACTTTGCGGAGGAACTGTAATGGCACAGAATGAACCTGCAATAATTGCAAAAGATATAACTAAAAGCTTCAAGGTCTACCTTGACAAGGGTTCACAGCTTAAAGAACGTCTGCTTTTCCGCAAAAGGAATCGCTACGAAGAACGAAAAGTCCTGAAAGGCATAAGCTTTACGGTCAATAAGGGCGAGGCTGTCGGACTTATCGGCAGAAACGGCTGCGGAAAAAGTACAACACTCAAACTTCTCACAAGAATAATGTATCCCGATTCAGGCAGTATAACCATGAACGGCAGAGTTTCAAGCCTTATTGAACTTGGTGCAGGCTTCCACCCCGATATGAGTGGAAGGGAAAACATCTACACTAATGCCGCAATTTTTGGTCTGACCAAAAAGGAAATAGATTCCCGTCTTGATAATATCGTGCAGTTTTCAGAACTCGGTGAATTTATCGACAATCCTGTAAGAACCTATTCTTCGGGAATGTATATGAGACTTGCTTTTTCAGTTGCCATAAACGTTGATGCTGATATTCTTCTCATAGACGAGATACTCGCCGTCGGAGATGCAAATTTTCAGGCAAAATGCTTTGCAAAACTGAAAGAAATAAAGGCACAGGGTACTACCATCGTTATAGTTTCCCACTCTCTCGGACAAATTGAACAGATTTGCGACCGTTCAATCTGGATTCAGGACGGACTTATAAAATCAGACGGCTCACCGAAAGAGGTTGACCTTGAATATCTCGATTTCATGAGCCATGAAATGCAGAGTAAAAAGTCCGTCGAAACCTCTGCAGCTCCCAAAGAAGAAGTTTCCTCCGAAAAAGGAAAACGCTGGGGAAACGGTATGGCACGCATTTCAAAAATAACCTCTTATTCCGCTGACGGCTGTGAACAATCCGTTTTCAGAACAGGCGAGACAATAAGATTCAGACTTGACTATATTGTAAAAGAAAAAATTGATGCCGCTGTTTTCGGTATAGGAATTTTTGATATCAACGGCGTACAGTGCTACGGCACAAACACAAGAATAGACCGTCTGCCCGAAATTACTCTCAAAGAGGACGGCTTCACAGAAATTATTCTTGAGGAAGTTCAGCTTCTTCCCGGTGAATATCTGCTGGATTTTGCCATAGAAACAGGCGACGGCATACCTGTGGACTACTGCCGTCAGATTTACAGAACAGAAATGATATCAAACACAGGAGATGTCGGAATATCAAGGATAAAACATAAATGGAGTGTTTAATAATATGAACAGCAGTTTATCAGATATAAAAAATACTCTGGACAGTCAAAAAGGCTTTAAAGGCTGGCTGAAAAGACTTTTTTTCCGTATTTTGCAGTCTGAATTTGAATCTCTTGCAAATAGTATTGATGACTGTAAAAACAATATAAGCGAAACAGAAAAAATTTCATCAAAAAATTCATCTGTTCTCCGCCGTGACCTCGAAACTGTAAGTGAAAACCTCAGAAACAACAATACCCTTATTGAGCGTCTTTGCAGTGATTCGGAACTTCTGAAACTGAAAGTCAGCGGTCTTGAAAGAAACTCCTCATCAATTCCGAAAAGTGTGGAAATTCCGAATATAACACACAGAAATGAAGCCGTTTCTGACGAATCCGACTACTACAGCATTGATTATTTCGATTTTGAAAACCATTTCCGTGGCTCAATAGACAGCATTAAAAAATCGCAGGAATTTTACCTGAAATATTTCCACGGAAAAAAACACGTTCTTGATATCGGCTGCGGACGCGGCGAATTTCTCTCACTTATGAAGGATAACGGTATTGACGCTGAAGGCGTTGACATCTATCAGCCATACGTTGATTACTGCCGTATGAACGGTCTTTCTGCCTCATGCGGTGACGGTACGGACTATCTCTCGGAAATGGAAAGCGTGGATGGAATTTTCGTCGGACAGGTTGTTGAACACCTGAAAACAAGCGATATTATCCGTCTTTGCAATACTGCCTGCGAAAAACTTTCAGAAGGCGGCTGTCTTGTTATAGAAACTCCGAACCCGACTTCACTTTCAATTTATACTAATGCTTTCTACATTGATCCTTCACACATCAAGCCCGTCCATCCGCTTACAATGCAGTATCTCCTTGAAAAGGCAGGTTTCAGAAATACAGAAATCATATACACAAAACAAAGCAGACCTCCTGTTGAGATACCGCCGCTTCATATAGAAAACGGCGTAGAAAACACTGATGAGTTCAACAAGGCAATGAAAACAGTTTCAGATATGATATTCGGCAGTCAGGACTATGCCGTAATTGCCATAAAATAGTGAAAGGACAAAGAAATGGAAAACAACAGCATTGATATAGAAGAAATAATGGCTGAAATAAAGCGTGATATAAAGGAAAAAGGTCTGACAGAGGATATGCTTGGCTTTGAGGATGTTCCCTATAAAAAACCGGTTCAGATAGGCGGTTCAGAACAGGCAGACGATGCACTCGCTTTTCTCAACGCAAATTGCAGTGTTCAGCCGTACAAGGAACTGAAAGGGAATCCGCTGAAGGTCTTTTTCAAGAAGGTAATACGCAAGCTTGTTAAATTTTACGTTGAACCCGTAGTTCAGGAACAGAATGACCTTAACATCAACACCGTTACAGTTCTGAACGCTCTTTCTGAAAATAAAACAGAAGATATTTCAGACAGAATCGCCACTCTTGAACTTGCCCAGAAAGAACTCCTCCGCAGAATTGACAAGCTTGAACGTGAAAATGAATCGCTTCGCATTCAGCTTGGAAAGCAGGGCTGAATATGAAGATAATTCAGCTTCTCCCCACACTTTCATTCGGCGACGCTATCGGAAACGATACAATCGCCCTTAAAGGTGCAATTTCGGATATGGGCTTCAATACCGATATCTATGCCGAAAACATAGACAAGCGTCTGCCTTCCGATATCGCAAAGAAAATCGACAAACTGAAAAATATTTCTTCTGATGATGTTATTCTTTACCACAAATCTACGGGAACTGACCTCACCTTCAAACTTGAACAGTATAAATGCCGCAAAATAATGATATACCATAATATCACACCGCCTGAATTTTTCCGCCCATACAGCTTCACCGCCGCAAAACTTACCGAATACGGTCTTAAAGGCGTTGAATTTCTTAAAGACAAGGTTGAATATGTTCTGGCTGATTCGGCTTACAATAAAAATGAACTTATCAAATTCGGATATACCTGCCCTGTTGACGTCCGCCCTATTCTCATCAGATTTTCGGATTACAGGCAGAACCCCGACGAAACCATTCTCAAAAAATACACCGACGGCAAAACAAACCTTCTGTTTGTCGGACGTATTGCACCCAACAAAAAACAGGAAGACCTTATAAGAGCATTCTTCTGCTATAAGAAAATTAATCCCGATTCAAGGCTTATTCTTGCAGGTTCATACACAGGCATGGAGAATTATTACGAAAGACTTGTGAAATATACGGAAATTCTTGGAATAAAAGATGACGTTATCTTCACAGGACATATTAAATTCAATGAAATACTTGCGTATTACCGTACTGCAAGTGTTTTTGTGTGTATGAGTCAGCATGAAGGTTTCTGCGTTCCGCTTGCAGAAGCAATGTTCTTCAATATTCCTGTCGTCGCATACAATGCCGCTGCCATTCCCGATACTCTCGGCGGAAGCGGACTGCTTCTCGACGACAATTCTCCAGAATATGCCGCCGCTGTAATTGACCGCATTGTTCGTGACTCGAAACTGCGTGAAGCCGTACTGAACATTCAGCGTAAACGGCTTGAAGATTTTTCCTATGAACGCATACGTGATACTTTTGAAAAACAACTGAAAGGTTTTTTGAATAAAAAATGAAAAAAATTGGTTTTGTTATACCGTGGTACGCCGACGATATA
This sequence comes from Ruminococcus sp., assembly GCA_045627145.1. Taxonomy (GTDB): domain Bacteria; phylum Bacillota; class Clostridia; order Oscillospirales; family Ruminococcaceae; genus Ruminococcus. Next base: position 27,160 of record JAZQND010000185.1, read on the forward strand.
CCCGGCGGTGCGGAAATGGAACTCCGTGAGGTAACATCTCACCTTCACAGTGCAGGCGTTCCTCTTGAAATTTTAACGACCTGCGTAAAAGAATTCGGTGCTGACTGGAGCTTGGATTTTTACAGTGCAGGCACTGATACTTCTGCCTGCGGTATAGTCATACGCCGTTTCAGTGTAAGGAAGCGTGACACAAAAGCCTTTGATTCCGTAAATGCAAAGCTTATGTGCGGAAAAAGCGTAACTTTAAGCGAGGAGGATACTTTCCTCCGTGAAATGGTAAACAGCCCCGACCTCTATGCCTATATGGACTCCCACAAGGATGACTATTCTCTCTTTGTTTTTATTCCATATATGTTCGGCACTACCTATAACGGCGTGAAGGTATGCCCCGAAAAATCGGTTCTTATCCCTTGCTTCCACGACGAAGCATATACCTACCTGAAACGCTTCGGTGAACTTTATCCCAAAGCCGCAGGCATGGTCTTTAATGCACGCCCTGAAGCCGAACTTGCCGAAAAGCTTTTTGGATTTTCTGAAAGCGGCACGAAAACCGTGGTAATGGGAATAGGAATGGATACGGATATCTCATCATATCCTGAAGATTTCCGCAGTAAATTCGGCATAGACAGTCCGTTTATACTCTATGCGGGACGTAAGGACGAAGGCAAGAACGTCCACACTCTTGTAAAGTATTTTTCCGAATACATCAGCCGCCACGAAACCGACCTCTCTCTCGTACTTATCGGCGGCGGAAACATTGAGCTTCCCCGTGAACTTGTCAGAAACCGCCGCATAATTGACCTCGGATTCGTTGATAAACAGGATAAATACAATGCACAGGGGGCGGCAGAATTTCTCTGTCAGCCATCAAAAAATGAAAGCTTTTCGCTGGTCATTATGGAGAGCTGGCTCTGCGGCAGACCTGTACTGGTACACGAGGGATGCCCTGTCACACGCAGTTTCGCCTCTGAATCAAACGGCGGACTTTATTTCGGCAGTTACTTTGAATTTGAAGGCTGTACCGACTATTTGCTCAAACACCGTGAAACCGCCGCCGCTATGGGACAGAACGGCAGAGAATACGTCCTCAGAAATTTTGACTGGGACATAATCGTTCAGAAGTATATCAGATTTTTCAATGATATACAGTTAAAACAGGAGAACTGAAATGAAGAAAATCGCATTGGTAAATCAGAGATACGGTCTTGAAGTAAACGGCGGTTCTGAATATTACACACGCCTTATCGCTGAACGCCTCACTGCTGAATATGAGGTTGACGTTATAACTACAAAAGCCCTTGACTATACCACATGGGAAAACCATTACACCGCCGATTCGGAAGATATAAACGGAGTTCATGTTCACCGTTTTCCTGTTGAAAAACTGCGTTCAGAAGATTTCAACGAGTTTAACGGAAAATATCTCAGTTCAGGCAAAAAAGATACTGAAACCGAAAAGATATGGTTTGAGAAACAAGGCCCGTACTGCCCGGAAGCTGTTGAGTTTATCAGGGAAAATTACGATAACTACGACGTTTTCATATTCGTTACCTACCTCTACTATCTCACTGTAATGGGACTTCCCAAAGTTGCCGATAAAGCTGTTTTTATCCCGACAGCCCACGAAGAACCGTTTATCCACTACAAAACCTTTGAAAATCTTTTCAGGCTTCCGAAAGCCTATGTTTTCCTTACGAATGAGGAAAAATCACTGGTTCAGCACCTTTTTCACTGCGAAGATATCCCATGCCGTGTTATGGGAACGGGGGTTGACATTCCATGTGAACCCGATGAAAAAGCCTTCCGTGAAAAGTTCGGCATTAACGGCGATTACCTTATCTATGTGGGACGCATTGACGAAGGCAAGGACTGTCCGACTATGTTCCGCTATTTCACCGAATATAAAAAACGCCGTCCTGAAAGCGGACTGAAACTTGTCCTTATGGGTAAACAGGTGTGTGAAATTCCACAGTCCCCGGATATCATCAGCCTCGGATTCGTAAGCGAGGAGGACAAATTCAGTGGTATTTCAGGTGCAAAGGCACTTGTTCTGCCGTCTAAATTTGAAAGTCTGTCAATATCCGTACTTGAAGCCATGAGCCTTTCCGTCCCTGTTATAGTAAACGGTGTATGCGACGTTCTGAAAGGTCACTGCATAAAGAGCAACGGCGGACTTTACTACATGAATTACTTCGAGTTTGAAGGCATTATTGACTATATCTTCGCTCACCCTGACGAATATTCAATAATGCGTTCAAATGCTATAAAATATATTAACGAAAACTACCGCTGGGAGGTTATTATGAAAGGATTTGAAAAGGTGATAGAAAGTATATGAGCAGACAGAATGAAAAAAAAACTCTGAAATTAGGGCTTGATAATATTCTGATAATTGCTTTTGCCGCTGTGATACTGCTTGTGAATATCACAATGGTCGGCAAATGCTATAATCCGTTTGTTTTTAATGACGAGGCAGGCTACTGGGCTCACGCTTCCTACATGGCAGGTCTGGACTGGACAGGCGTTTCTCCTCAGCTTGCGTGGTATTCCTACGGCTACAGCGTTCTTCTTGCACCTTTGCTGAAATTCGCTCCTTCTCCTACTGCCGCCTATCGCTCTGCTATTGTACTGAATATTTTAATGGACATCGGCGTGTATTTCATGTATATTTTCATATCACGCTTCATTTTCCCGAAAATAACCAAGGTTCAGGCAGGCTTTATATCGGCGGCGGCGGCACTTTACACCTCCTATCAGCATAATTCCGCAATCGCTTTCTCTGAAACTGCTTTGCTTTTCTTTGTAACTCTGCTTGCATTTTTCATAGTTCTCATTCTGAAAAAGCCAACCGTTCCACGTTTTATAATTCTCGGTGCATTGTGTGCCTATTGCTTCATGATACATAACAGATGTATCGGAATAGTCGCTTCTGCCTGTTTTATCGTACTTCTGCTTCTATGTTTCAAACGGATAAAACTTGTCCACGCCGCAAGCTTTGCAGGTGTATTTGCTGTTGGAATGGGACTTTCAGTCGTTTTCCGCCGCATTCTTGAATCTCACCTCTGGCACGGACGTGCAGGCGGCAACGATTCAGGAAGCATTATCACAAAAGTAAAGACTATATGCTCATCGCTCATCAATCTCCGCCATGAACTTTCACTTTTTGAATCACAGGCTTTTGCAGCATTTTCCGCAACACTCGGTATAGCACTCTTTGCTTTTTGGGCTATAAGCCGCTGTCTTGTCAAAGAAACCATTACCTGCTTCAAAAACCGTAAAAATCACTCTGAAAATGTTCCTGAAAGCAAAAGCTTCCTGCTTCTTTTCATTCTTTGTGCATTCCTTGCGTCATGGGCAATAAGCAGTGTATTCCTTTCGGATTTCAGACGTATAGACCATGTTGTATATACAAGATATTTTGATATGACTGTCGGATTACTCATTCTCACAGGTCTTGGCAGTCTTTTTGAAACCGATAAGGCTGATTTCATTTTTGCAGCGATAATGCCGCTTATTATGTATAAGGGTGCAGAAAGAGCTTCATCTCTTATGCAAATCGTCACAGAACCTGTTTTCAACAGCGTCTGCTCTCCGGGACTTGTAAAATTCTACAGGGATTTTGGTCAGAATTTCTTCGGCTATGCTGTCCTTCCAATGGCTGTATTTTCAATATTCCTCCTTTTAAGCCTGATAAAGCAGAAGAATATCGGAAAAATTCTGCCTTCAATACTGGCAGCAGTCTTATTTATATCATACGCCGGCGAAGCTAAAGAAGGCATACTGAAAAATCAGGATGTTGGTGAAGGTGACAGACAGCTTGTCAGCCGTTTGTCTGATGTTGACTATGACCAGATATATGTTTCACCTGAATGCGGAACTTTCGTATCACTTGTACAGTTTCTTCTTCCCGAACAGCGAATTGAAATGGCAAGGGATATCACTCAGATATCCGAAAATTCAATTTTTATCATTGACTGCAAGGATATCATCAATTACAGAGATTATGAATGCCTTGATAATTCCGACAGACATCTTGTCCTGAAAAACAGGAAAAACAACACTGATTCAAAATTCGAGCTTTCTCTTGACTATATGAAAACTTTCGATTACAGCCTGTTTAACGGAGAGGAAATATTGAGCAACCCTGCAAGCAATTACCTCTGCTACGGTCCTTACATGGACTTTGATGAAGGTAATTACAATATCTCCGTTGAACTTGATGACATTGTTTCCGAAAGTGAAGAAATCGGATTTGTTGAAATTAACAGTCAGGCTGAAGGCGAAGTTTATGCCCATACTGAAATAACCGCAGACATGGTCAAAAACGGCAGTCTTGACCTTGAACTTAATGCCGATGTTAATGAAGATGCAGAAAATGTTGAGATAATCGTATTCATTTACGAACCGTCTGAAACATCAATGAAGCTTAGTTCAATTAAGTTTGCAATGGAGGATTGATAAATATGAAGCTGATAATACAGATTCCTTGCTACAACGAGGAAGAAACTCTTGAACTTGCATATAACGACCTGCCCAAGTCCATAGACGGGATAGACACTATCGAATATCTCATCATAAATGACGGAAGCAAGGATAATACTGTTCAGAAAGCAAGGGAACTCGGTTTTCACCACATAGTATCATTCAAACAGAATAAAGGTCTTGCTAAAGGCTTTATGGCGGGTATTGATGCCTGCCTGCATCTGGGAGCAGATATTATCGTAAATACCGATGCCGATAACCAATACTGCGGTGCAGACATTGAAAAAATCGTGAGTCCGATAATTGAAGGCAAATCCGATATCGTCATAGGTGAACGTCCTATAGACGAAACCGAACATTTCTCATGGAAGAAGAAAAAATTCCAGCACCTCGGAAGCTGGGTTGTCCGTGTGGCTTCAGGCACTTCCATTCCTGATGCTCCAAGCGGATTCCGTGCCTATTCCCGTGATGCCGCACTCCACCTGAACGTTGTGAACGAATACACCTACACTCTCGAAACCATAATTCAGGCAGGAAACAATAAAACTGCCATGAGTTCCGTTCCGATAAGAACCAATCCCGAAACACGTCCTTCACGTCTGTTTTCAAGTATGTGGAGGTATATGAAGCGTTCAGCAACAGTAATAACACGTTCCTTTGTTATGTATAAGCCGCTTGCTTTCTTCATGACTATCGGCTGTATACTCATGCTTTTCGGTGCAATTCTTGGAATACGCTTCCTTATCTACATGGGTATGGGCGATGGAAGCGGTCATATACAGTCACTCATTCTTACTGCAATTCTGATAATGATGGGCTTCCAGACCATTACTATCGGACTTCTTGGTGACACAATCGCCGCAAACAGAAAACTCCTTGAGGACGTTCAGTATCGTGTAAGAAAAATTGAATGCGGAAAAGGTGACGAGGAAATAAAAAATGAAAATAAATAAGGTTCTTTACATCAGCAGATATACAGGACTTTCTGAACATATTGCGGAGAACAGGTAAGCATGAAGGCAAAAAAAATAATCAAAATTGCAGGTACAGTAATAACGGCGGCGGCAATGGTCTTTGTCGTGAAAAAACTTTTCAGCATGGACATAAGTGCCGAACAATTCAGAAGCTCGGAAGTAATTGCCGCAACGGGAATATGCTTCGTTATCCAGACAGTTATAATCATTTTTTCATGCTTTCCGTGGCTTGTTTTCACAGAGTCGCTTTCAGGCAGAAAGATACCTTTTTCGGCGGCTATGCCCGTCTATACACGTTCAAACCTCTACAAATATGTTCCGGGAAACGTTTTTCAGTATATCGGACGAAATCAGCTTGCCGCAGATATGGATATAAGTCACGTTGACGTTGCCTGTGCGACGGTGCTTGACGTTTTCTTCTGTGTTTTCTGGACGGGAATAATTGCAGTTATCGCATTAAGACGTTCAATTGACGTTCTTCTTGAAGCCTACGGCAAAAACCTTATCATCACAGCGGCTGTAGGAATTGCTGCAGCGGCAGCAGCGGCAGTAGTTCTTATACTGAAATTCCGCAAAAAACTTACGGAATATCTTTCACGCTACAAAAAAGCTTTTGAAAAACAAAGCCGTTCACGTCTTATAAAGGGTATTGTTTATTATTTCTTTCAGAATGCAGTATCGGCAGGAATGTATCTGGTATGCATGAAACTTATCATGCCCGACGATACTTCAAACAGTATGCTTATAATCCTGACGGGGGCATTCATGTTTTCATGGATAATCGGATTTGTAACTCCCGGTGCTCCCGGCGGAATAGGAATCCGAGAAAGTGTGATGATATATATGTGCGGAAGTGAAAGCGATGTAATTCTTTTCGTGCTGGTAATGCGTATTGCCTCGGTACTTGCCGATGTTGCCGCATTCCTGATAGGAACACTTTACTCAATAATGAAAAAAAACAAAACAGCATAATATTGCTCCACCAATTAAAGGCAACACCGCACAAAGATTGTGCGGTGTTGCCTTAACAAGTATTGACATCAAGGTTTAGTTGGGGGAGCAATAAAACAAGACGGTCAGCATTAATTGTGCTGACCGCCATTTTTTATTCGTTTTTATAGTTATTAATAAACATCTGAATACTTTCTGCTGATTCAATAAGATTACCAAAATAATCTTTTTGCCATTTTTTGATATCGTCCGGTGAAATACCCTCACGCTTGGCAATTTCCTCAATATTTCCGCCCTGAATGCATTCCACGACGATACGTTGCTTATCTTCTTTTGATTTTTCAGGCGGTGCAGGCTTTTCAGGTTCTGTGAATAAAAGATCCAGTATCATATACAGAAAAAATGCACCGACAATAAAATATACCACAGACATAATACCTCTCCCTTCTGTCAGGGACTGTATCGGCTTACGGAATAATACAAGAGGCTGCACTGCACAATCTTTGTGCGGTGTTGCTCTGAAAAATATTCTGTCAGCCTTAGAAGCGGTCTTATTTGCCGTAAACCTCCGAAGCAATATCAACTGTTTGTTTGGCATCTTTGGAATAGAAATCTGCGTTTATTTGCTTTGCATAGGAAGCTGTGAGAACTGCTCCGCCTACAACTGTTCTGCATTCGGGGTATTTCTCATTAAGAAGCTTTATGGTATCAGCCATTGCACCGAGAGTGGTTGTCATAAGTGCCGAAAGACCAACAAGCTTAACATTATGCTCAATAGCGGCTTCAACGATGGTTTCGGGAGGAACGTCCTTTCCGAGGTCAATAACGGTAAAGCCGTAACTTTCGAGCAGAACTTTTACTATATTCTTTCCGATATCGTGGATATCGCCCTTGACCGTTGCAAGAACAACCTTTCCCTTTGATACTGCCGCACTTCCTGACGCTGAAAGCTTGTTCTTTATAACCTCAAAACAAGCCTGTGCTGCTTCGGCAGTAAGTATAAGCTGAGGAAGGAAAATCTTTCCCTTCTCAAATTTTTCTCCTGCATTGTCAAGTGCGGGAATGAGATAACCGTTGATTATCTCCATAGCGTCCACAGTTCCGAGAAGTTCTTCAGCCGCTTTTACTGCATTGTTTTTCAGTCCGTTTTCAACCGAATAAACCAAATCAGGCGTTTTGTTTTCCTGTGGCTTTGCGGTGGCAGACGGAGCATTCGTACCTTCCTGAGCATATATGCTTATAAATTCTGCTGAATTTCTGTCTATGCCTGCAAGGAGCTTATACGCTCTTACTGCACCTATTATTGATTCTGTATTCGGATTGATGATAGGAAGGTCAAGACCGCATTGCAGTGCCATAGTAAGGAATGTTCTTGTAATTAGTTCACGGTTCGGCAGACCAAAAGAAATATTTGAAACTCCGAGAACCGTTTTCAGTCCAAGTTCGTTTTTAACTCTGCTGAGGGCGTTGAGCGTTTCCATAACGCCGTCCTGTTCAGCGGAAGCGGTAAGGGTAAGGCAGTCGATGAAAACATCCTCTTTCGGAATGCCGTATTCAATAGCACGGTCAAGTATCTTTTCGGCTATAGCAAAACGTCCCTCTGCGGTTTTAGGGATACCGTTCTTATCAAGAGTAAGTCCGACAACAGCCGCACCGTATTTCTTGACAAGCGGCAAAATTGAATCAAGAGATTCATCCTCGCCGTTTACAGAATTTACAACAGGTTTACCGTTATAAACTCTCAGACCAGCCTCAAGAACCTCCGGAATTGTTGAATCAAGCTGCAAGGGAGTATCACACACGCTCTGAATTGCCTTTACAGCCGTCACCATCATTTCCTTTTCGTCTATTCCCGGAAGTCCGACATTTACATCAAGGATATCAGCTCCTGCATGAACTTGTTCCACAGCCTGACTGAGTATGTAGTCAACGTCATGGGCAAGGAGTGCTTCCTTGAAGCGTTTTTTGCCTGTCGGGTTGATGCGTTCACCGATAACTCTCGGCTGATTTATTGTAACGCAGTTTACTGCGGAACACGCTATGCTTGCACGTTTTATGGTTCTCGGCTGACACTCGGCATCAGCAAGAACATCAATTACTGCTTTCAGATGTGCGGGAGTAGTACCGCAGCAGCCTCCGAAAATAGTGACACCTGCATCGGCAAGCTTTGCCGCACTGTTTGCAAAATCTTCAGGAGAAACACTGTATTCATTGTTTACAGGATCGGGAAGTCCTGCATTCGGCTTTGCGATAACAGGCAAAGTGGTGAGTGAACATATTCTTTCGAGGACGGGATAAAGTTCGTCAGGACCGAGTGAACAGTTAACACCTATTGCATCTGCACCGAGTCCCTCCAGAACTGCCGTCATGCATTCAGGCGAAACACCTGTGAATGTACGCATATTCGCCTCAAACGACATGGTTACCATAACAGGCTTGTCGGAATTTTCCTTTGCGGCAAGGAGTGCGGCTTTGACCTCGTAAAGGTCTGTCATGGTTTCGATAACAATGAGGTCTGCATTTTTTCCTGCAAGGACGATTTCTTTGAATGCCTCATAAGCCTCCTCGAATTTTAGAGTACCTGCGGGTTCAAGAAGCTGTCCGAGAGGTCCGATGTCAAGAGCTGTAAGAGCCTTTCCCGAAGCGGCAGAACGGGCATTTTCTATACCTGCCGATACCACCTCATCTACGGAATGTCCGCTTCCTGCAAGCTTAAAGCGGTTTGCACCGAATGTATTTGCATAGATGATATCCGAACCGCTTTCAACATACATACCGTGGATACGCTTAACAGCTTCAGGATTGTTTATATTGAGAAGTTCGGGAACGTGTTCGGTCTGTATACCGTGTGCCTGAAGCATTGTACCCATACCGCCGTCGAGGAAAATAAAGTTTTTATCATCAAAAAGTGAATAAAATTTATCTGTCATTTCAAGCCTCCATCAATTGTTCTTGTATGTGCCGATGCATCTGAATGCAGCGGAATTCTTTTCAAGGTCACGCATAAGTGCTTTAGTATTTGAATCGGTCAGTTTTCCGCTGAAATCGAGGAAAAACATAACGTCAAAGCTTCCGTCACGAATCGGACGGCTTTCAATATGGATAAGGTTCATGCCGTTCACATAGAATTTAGTCAGCAGACGGTAAAGACTGCCCTCGGTATCTGAAATTTTAACCATAATTGAAACAGCGTCGGAATCATCGGCAACCTGCATATCCTTTGCTATGACCACAAACTGCGTCTTATTTACCGAACAGTCCGCAATATTTCTTGCAATGACTGAAAGTCCGAGCTTTTCGGCACATTCCTCCGAGCATACTGCGGCGATATTCTCATTTTCGCTGAGAACCTTTTCGGCGGCTGTTGCGGTATTTGAATATTCTGCGGTTTCCAACCTGTTTGCATGGAGAAAGCTTTCACACTGTGCAAGAGCCTGCGGATGAGAATAAACACGTTTTATCTCTGATATCGGGATATCGTTTTTAGCGGCAAGGCAGTGGTTTATTTCAATGGTTATCTTCTTTACCACATATACCTGATATTTCGCCATAAAATCGAAGGTACTGTCAACAAATCCGGATGTTGAATTAAGTACGGGCAGAACGCCGTATTCAAGTTCACCATTCTGAACTGCTCTGAAAACATCTTCAAAGGAATTGTGGAAAACGAGTTCTTTATCGCCGAAAACAGTTTTTGCGGCAGTTTCCGAATTAGCACCTGAAGTTCCCTGACAGCCTATCTTTTCAGCTTTATCAAAATCAGGGACATCAAACTGATAATCAGGAGCTTCTGCAAGTATTTTTCTGTTCTGGAGAATCTTGCTTATGTCCATAATTGTTGTAAACAAAGCGGCTGTGCCGTTTTCAAGACTTTCATCAGCAGTAAGCTTTTTTATGCGGTCAATGACCTGCTGTTCACGTCCGCCCTGAAATACGGGCATATTGTGGACTTTTTTATAATCGGCAACCCCCTTGCAGAGTTCCATTCGCTTCATAAAAAGTGAAAGAAGTTCACTGTCAATATCGTCGATACCTTCACGCAGCTTGTTCAGTTCTTCCATAATAAGACCTCCTCATACTTCTGCACATAATATTACATTATATATTATATCAGATTTTTTTGAAAAAATCAATAAAAAACCTGCAAATATATTGCAAACTGCTACCCTTTTGTGTTATAATAATAATGAATATAGTGAGATACTGTATTCCGGTGATTTTGTCCCGATAAGAGGTGCAGGTCTTGAAAAAAATAAGGATTCTGGGTATCGACCCGGGATACGCAATAGTCGGATTCGGCGTTCTCGATTACGACGGAGTAAAGTTCACCCCCATAGAATACGGTGCTGTCCTGACGGAAGCGGAAACTCCCTTCCCTGACAGGCTTAAAGCTATCCACGAAGATGTTGAGTTTATTTTTAATAAATTCAAGCCCGACTGCATGGCTGTTGAACGTCTTTACTTCACCACCAACCAGAAAACCGCCATCGACGTTGCTCAGGCAAGAGGCGTGACCGTCCTCTCTGCCGCAAAAAGGAATGTTCCGGTTTCGGAATATACCCCGTTACAGGTCAAACTATCCGTTACAGGCTACGGCAAAGCTGAAAAGCGTCAGGTCATGGAAATGACACGTCAGCTTCTCGGACTGGCTCAGATACCACATCCCGATGATGCCGCTGACGCTCTCGCTATAGCAATATGCCACGGTCATACAATAAGATTTGAAATTTAGGGCAACACCGCACAGACTTTGTGCAGGGCTGTTCTGAAAAATACAGAACAGGTTTCAGAAAGGTTGAGTACAATGATATACAGTTTACGAGGCAGGCTCACAGTTAAAGAACTCGGCTTTGCGGTTATTGAATGCGGCGGTGTAGGTTACGGCTGCAAAACTTCTTACAATACCATATCTCAGCTCGGTGAAATCGGCAGTGAAGCAACTCTCTACACTCACCTTTACGTCAGGGAGGATTTAGTTGAACTTTTCGGCTTTTCAGCTCAACAGGAACTCAACTGCTTCAGACTCCTCATATCCGTTTCAGGTGTCGGTCCAAAAGCCGCAACCTCTATCCTCTCGGATATGACACCCGAAAAATTCGCTTTCTGTGTTGCCTCCGGCGACAGCAAAGCTTTCACCCGAACAAAGGGTATCGGTGCTAAAACCGCACAGCGTATCGTTCTCGAACTTAAAGACAAAATCACTTCTGAATCCATAAGCGGTACTATATCGGGCGACGCAGCCGCTTTCTCTCAAGCTGCGGCAGGTTCTGACTCTGTTTCAGAAGCACTCGAAGCACTCATGGTTCTCGGATATTCACAAGGCGAAGCAGCACCTGTACTGGGTAAGCTTGATCCTTCACTCAGTACACAGGAACTCATCAAAGAAACTCTCAGAATACTCAGTGCAAAAAATATCCACTGACTACTGACAGCTGTATTGTTCTACCAAATGACAGAATAAAGGCAGCACCATAATATATAAAACTGTGCTGACTAACAAAACAGAAAGGAAAGGTGTATTATGAACCTGGACGAATTACTGAAAGCAGCAATAAAAGATCCCTCAAAACGTTCGCTTTTCTTACAGACTCTCATAAAAAGCGATGTATATGTTATCTGCAAAAATCCCGTCAAACAGGAAAGAAGTAAAGCTGAAGGCGGTGTACAGCTTGAACTGATCACCACCCAGAATCCTGAAGGCGAAGTCTTTATTCCTTTCTTTACAAGCTATCGTGCTTTACAGCAGTTTGCAAAAAGATATGTTGACTGCTACAAAATAAACTGCCTCAGACTTTTTGACCTTATCCAGTCTGCTTCGGCAGTTCTCAACCCCAATTCCTACGGCAAGGAGTTTTCTTCACAGGAAATAAAAAGTATCCTGATAATCGCAAGAAACCTTAAAATCAAGGCTATCTCATATAACGAGGCTGATACAATATCATACCGCCCCGTTGAAGCTTCCGTAGGTCACCTTACAAAGGCTGCCACCAAATTTCTTTCAAAACAGCCTAACGTTGACAGAGCCTTCATCATGGAAATGATAAAAGGCTGTGAAAAACCTCAGATACTTCTGGTTCTCGACATGATGGGAAGTACAAGAAAGCTCTTTGTCCCACTGTCGAAATACCTTTCAAAAATAGTAAAACCAAACGAACATCTCGCCTTTATCAGCTATGAACAGGATATGGGCAAAAAAGCTACGGAAAATATAGATCCTTTCTATGTCCGCAAAAAACGATACTTTGAACGCTGAAAAGTTCACGATACGGAGGTATAAAGCTTGATACAGACAGAAGATATGGAATTTGCTCCAAGAGTGATAACTCCGGAAAATACAGCCGAAGATAACGACATCGAAGTAAATCTGCGTCCTCAGACACTGCATGAATATATAGGTCAGGATAAGGCTAAGGAAAACCTCGCAGTCTATATCGAAGCCGCCAAAAGACGCTGTGAACCGCTTGACCACGTTCTGCTGTATGGCCCTCCCGGACTTGGCAAAACCACTCTTTCAGGCATCATTGCTCACGAACTCGGAGTTAACCTCAGAGTTACCACAGGCCCGGCTATTGAAAAACCCGGCGACCTCGTTTCACTCCTCACAAGCCTTTCAGACAATGATGTTCTCTTTATCGACGAAATACACCGTCTTTCCCGTGCAGTTGAGGAAATTCTCTACCCCGCACTGGAGGACAGAGTTATCGACATAATCATCGGCAAAGGCCCTGCCGCACGTTCTATCCGTATGGATCTAAAACCTTTCACCCTTATCGGTGCTACAACAAGGGCAGGTCAGCTTTCCGCACCGCTTCGTGACCGCTTCGGAGTTGTTCAGCGTCTTGAACTCTATAACAAAGAACAGCTTACCGATATTATACGCAGAAGTGCCATGATACTCGGCATTCCATGTACAACAGACGGTGCCGCTGAAATTGCAGGCAGAGCAAGAGGTACTCCCCGTATTGCAAACCGACTCCTCAAAAGAGTCCGTGATTTTGCCGATGTTATGGGAAATGGTCAGATAACTCAGGAAATAGCTTCAATCGCTCTCAGCCGCCTTGAAATCGACGCTCTCGGTCTTGACGGTCTTGACAGACGTATGCTCGAAATGATAATCAAAGGCTACGGCGGAGGCCCTGTCGGACTTGAAACCCTCGCCTCTGCAATAAATGAGGAGTCTGTCACCCTTGAGGACGTTTGTGAACCATTCCTCATGCAGCTCGGCTTCCTCGGACGTACTCCAAGAGGCCGTGTCGCTACACGTCTTGCCTACGAACACCTCGGCATTATCCCGCCTGAACAGCAGTCTCTTTCCGATGACGGACAAATGACCTTCTGATTCGGGTAAGCCGACTATGATAAGAAAATATAACCTCAGACATAATACCGAGAAAGTTCCGCCCCCTGAATTCGGCAAAATGATAAACGGTCAGGGACTTGGCAGAATTTCTCAGTTACGATACGGCATCTGCCGCATGAGCTTCAACGGCTGTGAAGTAATAGCAGTCCACAATGCTCTGGTATATCTCGGCATTCCGCAGCAGATAAGCTGTATCGCATTCTATATGGAACGTTTCAGGGTTCTTGCCGGATTTTTCGGCTGTAATGCCTATTCCATCGGAAAAGCCCTGAAACATTTCGGTGCTGAATGCAGTCATTCACGCAATGCTGATAATTCAGACGCTTTTATCATCACCTTCTGGACGAAAAAACCGTTTCTTTCTTCTATACATACGGTTTTCTGCGTCAGAACTGCTTCAGGCATAAAGGTCTACAACCGCTTCAACAATCATCCCGATATGATGATATGCAAAAATATCACAGAGATTGCAGGCAAAAGAAAGCCTATTGCAGTTTATACCCTGAACGGTATCGTTCAAAATTACTCGGAGGAATCCTGATATGACCAAGCTTTTCGGAACTGACGGTCCAAGAGGCATCGCCGTCACCGACCTTACCTGTGAACTCGCTATGCAGACAGGACGTGCTGCTGCTGTGGTTCTTGCAAAAAATGATGGGAAACGTCCACGAATAATCATCGGCAAAGACACCCGTCTTTCATCAGATCCGCTGGAAGCCGCCATTATGGCAGGTGTATGCTCTGTGGGTGCTGATGCCGAACTTCTCGGAGTTGTTCCTATTCCTGTCGTTTCATATATGGTAATTCAGCATGAGGCTGACGCAGGCATAATGATATCAGGTTCTCATAACAGTGCCGAATTCAACGGCATTAAAATCTTTAATTCACACGGCAGAAAGCTGACCGATGAGGAGGAAGAAGCCATTGAAAAACTGGTTCTTATCAATTCTCAGCAGATTCAGCTTGCTTCACACAATGATGTCGGCAGGATATCCTATTATAAGCAGTCTGCCGACGACTACATCAACCACATAAAAGAAACCGCAGGCTGTAACCTGAAAGGAATGAAAATTGCTGTTGACTGTGCTAACGGCTGTGCTTCGGAAACCGCCGAAAAGCTCTTTTCCTCAATGGGGGCTAAGGTCTTTGTTATGGCAAATTCCCCCGACGGCACAAATATCAACCGTAACTGCGGCACTACAGATATCGAACCGCTTATCGAATTTTCCGCACAGAATAAATGTAACTGCGGATTCGCCTTTGACGGCGATGCCGACAGGTGCATTGCAATAGACGAAAACGGCGATATCCTCGACGGCGATAAACTCCTTGCGGTTTTCGCTGAATATTACAAAAAACACGGTCTGCTAAAAAACAATACCGCTGTCATTACCACAATGACTAATCTCGGACTGCATAAATATGCCGAAAAAAAAGGCTTTTCTCTCGTTAAATCAGGGGCAGGTCACAGATATGTCCTTGAACGTATGCTTGAGGGCGGCTATAACCTCGGCGGCGAACCAAGCGGTCATATCGTTTTCCTCGATGACGCTCCAACAGGCGACGGTCAGCTTACTGCTGTACGTCTGCTGCGTATAATGACAAAAGAAAGAAAAAAATTAAGCGTTCTTGCCAAGGATATGACAAGACTTCCGCAGGTCATGGTGAATGTCCGCATTGACCTTCAGCACAGAGAACTCTGGAAAAATAACAGGGAAATTTCAAAAATGATTGAAAGCTTCTCGGCAGAACTCGGAAGCAACGGACGTATCGTAGTCCGTGAAAGCGGAACAGAACCTATTATCCGTGTCATGACGGAAGGCAGCGATTTCAGTCAGATTAACGATATGGCTATGGAGCTTGCAAAATGCATTAAAAAAATTGCAGGTGCAGAACAATAAAGGAGCATTTAAATTTGAGAACAGCAAATAACTGGAAAGACTATTCAATCATTGATACTTCAGACGGCGAAAAACTCGAAACATGGGGAAATATCAGCCTCGTCCGTCCTGATCCGCAGATAATCTGGAAAACCGACCGCACAAACCCCTTGTGGAAAAGTGCTGACGGTCACTACCACCGTTCAAATCAGGGCGGCGGCAAATGGGAATTCAGAAAAAAACTTCCCGAATCATGGAATATCAGCTATAAAGAGCTTACCTTCAATATCCGTCCCACAGGCTTCAAACATACGGGACTTTTCCCCGAACAGGCTGTAAACTGGGATTTCATGGCTGATAAAATAAGAAATTCAGGCAGAGAAATACACGTTTTGAACCTCTTTGCCTATACGGGCGGTGCTACCCTCGCCTGTGCAGCCGCAGGTGCATCTGTCTGCCACGTTGACGCTTCAAAAGGCATGGTCCAATGGGCAAGAGATAATGCCGCTGCTTCAGGACTTTCAGATAAACCCGTCCGCTGGATAGTGGACGACTGCGAGAAGTTCATAGCAAGGGAGATACGCAGAGAACGCAGATATGACGCTGTTATCATGGATCCTCCAAGCTACGGCAGAGGTCCGGGCGGTGAGGTATGGAAGCTTGAAAACAGTATCTACGACCTCGTAAAGCTGTGTTCGGGAGTTCTCTCCGATAAACCGCTGTTCTTCCTGATAAACAGCTACACAACAGGACTTTCACCGTCAGTTATGGGCTACATACTCGGCAGTGTCCTTACCGAAAAATTCGGCGGCTCTGTATCATTCGACGAAATAGGTCTGCCCGTTAAATCAACAGGCATGACGCTCCCATGCGGCTCAACCGCTATCTGGGAAGCTTAGGCAGTGCCATACACCTGCATATTTCTGTAAAAGCAAAATCTCTCAAAAATTCCCTTTGCAAGCAATATTACCATCGCACCAATTCCGCACATTCCAATCTAAACCAATCAATATCTATGCCGCATAAGCTTTGCGGTATAAACCCAAATTACATATCAGTAATATTCTATTCGCAAGTTTTATCCGGTAAAGGCGATTGCCGGATCTGACTATAAACAAAAAACAAAATGTGAAAACAAAGGAGTTTTGATTATGGCAAAAGAAGAAAGATTTGTAAAGGCTTATTCACACGGATTATCAAACATTTCAGAAATATGGGTGGATACCATGACAGGTGTCAATTATTTCTTCCATGTAGGCGGTCCGGCAGGAGGCTTGACTCCGCTTCTTGATTCAAGCGGAAATGTTGTTATTTCTCCTCCCGAAGAAATCAAATGGTTAAAGGAAAAATAAAACTGTAAATGAATAATATTATCGAAATAGAAAATCTGCACTTTCACTACGAATCCCTTGACGGTAATTCAAAGCCGGAAGATGTGCTGAAAGGCATCGACCTTACCATAAAACAGGGCGAATTTGTTGCTGTTCTCGGTCACAACGGCTGCGGCAAGTCAACTCTTGCAAAACATCTGAACGCTATACTCATCCCAACAGAAGGAAAGGTCACAGTCAACGGCATCGACACTTCTGACGAATCCAGACTTTTTGAGCTTCGCCAGACTGCGGGAATGGTTTTCCAGAATCCCGATAATCAGATAGTTTCCTCTATAATTGAGGAGGACGTTGCTTTCGCTCTTGAAAATCTCGGTGTTCCGTACGAAGAAATGCGGAAACGTGTTGATGATGCACTGAAAGCCGTAAATATGTATGAATACCGTATGCATTCGCCAAATCAGCTTTCAGGCGGTCAGAAGCAGCGTGTAGCTATCGCAGGAATCATCGCCATGCAGCCAAAATGCATTATCCTTGATGAACCTACAGCTATGCTTGACCCGCAGGGACGAAAAGAGGTGCTTGCGGCTATCCATAAAATGAACCGTGAAATGGGAATAACCATCGTTCTGATAACCCATTACATGGACGAAGCTGCCGCCTGTGACAGAGTTGTTGTCATGGACAAAGGAAAGGTCGTTCTCGACAATGCTCCCGAAAAGGTCTTTTCACAGGTGGATATGCTGAAAAAAATCGGGCTTGACGTTCCGCAGGTAACAGAGCTTGTCTGGGAACTCCGCAAAGAGGGATTCGATATCTCACCCGAAATAATATCCGAAGAAGAATGCGTAAAGGCTGTTGAAAAGCTTTTCGGCAGCCGCAAAACAACCGATTCATAACAAATTTCGGCACCGTGCAGAATATGTACGGTGCCGTCAAAAGTCACGTTAGGAGCGATAAAACATTGGCAATCCTTGAAACACAGGAACTTACATATACCTACAGCATCGGCTCTCCGTTTGAGAAAACCGCTGTAGACCATGTAAACCTGAAAATTGACGAAGGTCAGATAATCGGCGTTATGGGACACACAGGCTCAGGCAAATCCACCCTGATACAGCATTTCAACGGTCTTCTCCGCCCTACATCAGGAAAAATTCTGCTTGACGGCAAAGATATCTGGGAAAATAAGGATAATATCAGAAATGTCAGATTTCATGTATTGCTGGTTTTCCAGTATCCCGAATACCAAATATTTGAAGAAACCGTCTTTAAAGACATCGCCTTCGGCCCGAAAAATATGGGACTTGATGATGCCGAAATAAAACGCAGAGTTCTCGAAACTGCCCACGATATCGGTCTTTCGGAAGAACTTATGGAACGCTCTCCGTTTGACCTCTCAGGCGGTCAGAAACGCCGTGTCGCTATCGCAGGGGTAATGGCTATGGAACCAAAAGTTCTTATCCTTGATGAACCTACCGCAGGTCTTGACCCCGCAGGCAGAGACAAAATTCTTTCCCATATCAAGCAATATCACCAGAGAACCAAAAATACTATCCTCATCGTTTCACACAGTATGGAAGATATAGCGTCTTTTGCAGATAAGATACTCGTTATGAACAAGGCAAAGCTTTTCTGCTATGACGACACAGTGAACGTTTTCGCAAGAGCCGATGAGATATCTGAGATAGGTCTTGATGTTCCCCAGATAACAAGGGTTTTCGGAGAACTTAAACGCCGTGGTCTTGACTTCGGAAAGGAAGTCTATACCGTCGGCTATGCCAAAGACCTTTTGATTCGCAGACTTCACGAAAGAGAGGCTCAGTAATTTGCTGAAAGATATAACCATCGGACAGTTTTTTCCGGGAAACAGCCTTATCCACAGGCTTGACCCACGATTCAAAATAGTCATCACACTGTTATTCATTATCATGCTTTTCACAGGCGGTACATTCCTCTGCCTTGCAATAGGTGCGGTTTTCACTCTGCTTGCTGTGATACTTTCAAAAATTCCGCTGAAAATGTTCGGCAAAAGCATTAAGCCGCTTATGCCCTTTCTGCTCATAACAGCAGTTCTTAACCTGTTTCTCGTTACTACAGGTGATGTACTATGGAAATGGAAATTCATAAAAATAACAGGTGACGGAATAAATATCAGTATATTTATGATGGCAAGAATAATCCTTCTCATCGCAGGCTGTTCGCTCCTCACCTACACAACTTCACCGATAACGCTCACAGATGCTCTTGAAAGACTTCTTTCACCGCTTAAAAAGCTGAAATTTCCGGTTCATGAGCTTGCTATGATGATGTCGATAGCTCTCAGATTTATCCCTACTCTTATTGAAGAAACAGATAAGATAATGTCTGCACAAAAAGCAAGAGGTGCTGAAATTGATACGGGAAGCTTCATTTCAAGAGCCAAAAACCTCGTTTCAATTCTCATACCACTGTTCATTTCATCATTCAGACGTGCAGATGAACTCGCAACCGCTATGGAATGCAGATGCTACCACGGCGGCGAAGGACGTACACGTTTAAGACAACTCAAATCTGCTCCAAGAGATTATATCGCTCTTGCAGTTACATTTATTTTCTTAGGTGCTGTTATCACCACAGGTATTCTTCAGAAATAACCCGAAAGAAAGGCAATTATGAACAACAACGCTCCGAAATTCTCAGATAATGCTGTTAAAAATACAAGCGGCTCTGTTAAAAAATGCAGATATGAAAGATTGACTCAAAACGGTGTTTTCTGCTTCATTCTTTCGTTCCTTATTCCAACATCTATCATGCTCTATGCATTCTATGTTTTTGGCATACATCCATTTGGCAAACGACAGATTCTCGTTGTAGACCTCTGGCACCAATATTTTCCTTTTTTCAGAGTTGTCCGTGAAAAGCTTACGGAAGGCGGTTCTTTCCTTTATTCATGGGAAAACGGTCTTGGAACAAATTTCCTCTCCCTTATCTCATACTACGCCGCAAGTCCGCTTAACTGGATAGCCGCTTTATTTGACGAAAGTCTCGCCCGTGATGTGATGACCTTCATTCTTTGTGCCAAAATCGGATTCAGCAGTTCATTTTTCAGTTGTTTTCTGCGGTATACCTTTAAACGCCGTGACCTTTCAGTTTGTATGTTTTCGGTAATGTACGCTCTTTGCAGTTATGTTCTCGGCTACTACTGGAACGTCATGTGGTTTGATACAATTGCCCTGTTTCCGCTTGTTATGCTTGGAATAGTTGCGATATGCCGTGAAAGAAAATGGAAAACCTTTACTTTTTCCCTTGCCCTTTCACTCGTTGCAAACTACTACATAGCCTATTTTACCTGTGTTTTCTCAATTTTCATGTTTGCCGCTTCAAGTATAATTGAATTTAATGGCATAAAAAACTGGTTCAAATCATTTTATATAATGGTTCGTTCCTCGATTCTCGGAATATGCCTCGGCGGATTTATGCTTCTTCCCGCCTATTACGGTCTTCAGCTTACCTACAGTGCAAACAATTCAATGCCGAAAACCATCTCATTCTACGAAAAATGGACGGATATATTTGCAAATATGCTCTCCTACAATCCGCCGACAAAGGTTGAAGGACTCCC
Source organism: Ruminococcus sp. (assembly GCA_045627145.1). Taxonomy (GTDB): domain Bacteria; phylum Bacillota; class Clostridia; order Oscillospirales; family Ruminococcaceae; genus Ruminococcus. The sequence goes on from JAZQND010000185.1 coordinate 47,742, forward strand.
TAACTTTGCCTGCGGTATGCTTGCTGTCATGCTTTTCGGAGTTTTCCTTTTCTCTTTCGGAATAAAAATACGGGAAAAAGCAGCAGCTCTCATCATGCTTGCAGTTATAGCCGTAAGCTGCAATATGAATATCCTTAACTATATCTGGCACGGCTTCCACTTCACAAACCAGATTCCATACAGATTTGCCTATATTTTCAGCTTTGTCCTTGTTACTGCCGCTTTCAGGGCTTTCGATATCCTTTTGCAGAAAGGCATAAAAATCTATCATTTTTTCCTTATGCTTATATGCCCTGCCGCAGTTTTCGCACTCAGCTATTACTCTCAGGGTGATGAATTTGCTTTCAAGGACGGCTTCAAAAACTCGGTTATAATCTCAGGTGCATTCTTCCTCATATTCATTGCCGCAAAGATATTCCCCTTCAAAAATCAGAAGGTTCGCAATTCTCTTTTGAGTCTTGCCGTTACAGTTATCGTCATCTGCGAATTTGCAGGCAATGCACAGCTTGGCATCGACACTGTAAGCACTACGGGCTATTACGAATATCCAACTAAAAATGCCCCTGTTCAGACCTTGCTTTCCGATGTCAGAATGCAGGACGATTCTGAATTTTACCGTCTTGAAATGACTGAGACCTATACCCTCAATGACAGTGCATTGTATGGTTACTACGGTCTTTCACAGTTTTCCTCATCTGCAAACGTTTCCGTAACAAAATTCATGAAAAAACTCGGTCTTTACGCCGCAGAGGCAGGCAACCGCTATTACTACAGACTTTCAACACCTGTGGTAAATTCACTTCTCGGACTTAAATATATCATAAAGAAAAACGGTTCGCTCAATACCGAAGAAATGGCTCTTAAACACAGAAATGTTACAGATAATGTTCATATCTACGAAAATCAATATCCGCTGTCACTTGGTTTTATGATGGACAGCGATATCCTCAATATATCCGAAAGCGGAGGAGCTAACCCTTTTGAGTATCAGAATGAACTCATGATGAGGGCAACAGGTATCCGTGAGAGTATCTATACTCCACAGCCTGTTTCCGAAGCTGAATACAACGGTCTGGAGGTAACCAGAAACGGAATGGGAAGCTTCTCATTCCGCTGCACATCTGATGATGAACCTGAAACTTCAGGTGAACTTCCAACCGCCACCTATACTTTTGACGGCGTAAAGGATTCTTATCTTTACGGCTATGCAGGCTGTACGGGAGGCTGCTGCGACAATATTGTCATAAAATGCGGCGATGCCACCATAGACAGCGGTAAACTTATTGAAAACTATCCTCTCGTTTTTCCTATGGGAAATGCTCAGGAGGACGAAACATCCACTGTTTCACTCTCTCCTAAAGAGGATACTGAATCAGGTAACTTCAGACTTTCAGTCTACGCTCTAAGCCGGAAGGTATTTGAAAAGGCATACGATGCTCTTGCCGACGAACAACTCAATATCGATAACTTCAGTGATACCCGTATCAACGGAAGTATTGATGCCAAAAAAGACGGTGTTCTTTTCCTTTCCATTCCCTATGAAAAAGGCTGGAGAGTTTATGTTGACGGCAGTGAAACAAAGACTTTTCCGCTTATGCAGTCTATGCTTGGCGTTAACGTCAGTGAGGGCAAACACGATATCCGTATTGAATACACTCCCGAAGGCTTGAATGCAGGTCTGATAGTTTCGGCAGTAAGCCTGATGCTTATAATTCTTCTCATATTTTCCGAAAGCCGCCGCAAAAACAAACACGCTGCTGCTGAAGCAAATGCGGAGGAGATAATCACTGAATTTACAGACAGTGAGTTTGTTTCAGATATCTTTGAAGATGCTGAACTGACCGCAGTCCTACTTTACAGCAGAGGGGAGGACGATGACAATGAGAAACCTCAAAGTAACAATAGCTTACAGGGGAACTGAATATCACGGATTTCAAAGACAGAGCAATGCATTAACTGTTCAGGAAGTTCTTGAAAAATGTCTTTCAAAGGTTCTGAATGAACCAATTACAATTTCAGGCTGTTCAAGAACCGATACGGGCGTTCATGCAAATATGTTCTGCTTCAACGTTAAAACAAACAGCAATATAAGCAATCTCGGATTTTGTCGGGGCGTGAACGGCGAACTTCCGAACGATATCTCTATTCTGAAATGTGAAGACGTACCGCTTGATTTTCATGCAAGATTCAACTGTGTCGGCAAAGAATATATCTACAAAATGCATTGCAGTGAATCAAAAAACCCTTTTGCTTCCGACCTTATGCTCCATTACCGCAGAAAATTCGATATTGAAGCTGCAAAAGAGGCTGCTGCTTACTTTGTTGGAACTCATGACTTCTCATCGTTTTGTGCCGATTGCACAAACGTTTCCACAACTGTAAGAACTATCTATTCCTTCAAAATAGAAAATAATGGAGATTCGGTGATAATGCTTGTAAAAGGCAACGGTTTTCTGTATAATATGATTAGGATAATGGTTGGTACTCTTATTGATGTCAGCGAAAAACGCATAACACCTTCGGATATCCCAAAAATCCTTGAGGCTAAAGACCGCCTTAAAGCGGGCAGAACTGCTATGGCTCACGGTCTTTACCTTAACAGAGTGTTCTACAGTGAGGAAGAACTCCTTGCTGACTGACAATAACATCTCTGAATATACGGCTGTCAAACCAAAGGAGGTGCTTTGATGCCGAATAACGATACCGAAGATATCGTAGACATTAAAAACAGAAAAAAAAGACGCAAACGTCTTATAAAATTCCTTGTCTTTATTCTGGTAATCGCTCTTGGAACAGGACTTTACCTTACTAAAGACAAATGGTATAATAAGCTCAGGGGAATCGGTGAGCAATATAGAACAATAGTCAATTCCGGAAAACTCGCTGAAGGAAATTTTCCTATCAATGTCAGCAGCGGTCATGACTATCAGCTTATGAATGAAGGGAACAATATAGTTGTCCTCAGCGACAGCTATACCCAGTTTTATGAAACAGACGGCAGTCTGATTAAAAAGCGTCAGCATACATATACTAATTCAGTATTGTATGTTTCAGGCGAAAAAGTTCTCATTTACGAAAACGGGGGAAACGAACTCAGCGTAGAGGACGAAAAAGAGGTCTTTTACACAAAGTCGTTCGACGAAAATATTCTTTTCGCAAGACTAAGTCCCGAAGGTTATACGGGAATTGTTACAACTTCTGACAATAATAAATGTGAAATCCACATCTATGACAAAAAGGGTCAGATGGTCTACGAAAGAAAATGTATAGAACTTGTAAACGACCTGTGCTTCATAAACGAAAGCGGCGGATGCTTCATTTCATATATTCAGGCTGAAAACGGTCAGCTTACCACTAATATCCAGTGTGTTAATTTCAATGAAAAAGGTGACCTATGGACTTCTACAGGCATAGATACTGTAGGTCTGGAGCTTTGCAGCTTTAACGGAAGTGCTTTTCTTCTCGGTGTTGATGCCTGCAGCTATATTGATGAAAACGGTCAAATCAGCAATTTTTACCCATACGACGGTGACATTGCAGGCGGAGCGTGCAGCAATGGGCAGTCAGCCGTTATCATCAATAATGACGACAGAAGAAAATATATCGTTGCATTATTCAGCAGCTCGTCTTCCGAACCTAAAATCATTGAACTTTCCGAACCTGCCGTTGATGTTTCAGTTGACAACGGATTGGCATACGTTCTTACTCAGGGTAATATGATGGCTTACGACTTTGAAGGTGCTTTGCGTTCAACCGCAGAGGTAAGCGATTCATATACCGGATTCATAAAAAACGGAAACCATATTTTTCTAAAAAGTTATAAAAAAATCGACAGAATTGATTTTGAAAGTTGATCTGAAAGGAGGATTCTGTCGTAACCGCTTTACGGCAGAATATATAAAATTATGAATATAACTTATTGGTGGATATACGACGCTATTGCCGCCGTAGTGCTTATTGCATTTATGATAATTACTTCAAAGAGAGGATTAATGAAAGCTGTTGTTTCACTTGTCGGATTTGTCCTTTCCGTTGGTATATCCTATTCTGTAAGTAATGCAATCGCAGGAGGCATATATGAAACTGCCTCTCAAAGAGCAAACAAAACAAATGTCACAAGCCACATCTATTCAGATACACTCGTAAACGATTTGAGTGGCTATCTCGAAAGCCTTGATTATTCACTATCAGTTAACCCAAATAAACTTGAAAAGGTTATCTCAGATGCTAAAAACTATGACGAAGCCATTTACAAATATGTTAACAATATTAATGGCAAAACAGTTGACACACCGGAAAACTTCTCTTTAAAGCTTCATGAGGGTTATGGATACATATTGAAAAATATCCTCTCAAAAGATTTTACACCTTATTGTGCTGAATATGCAGCCAAAACCGTAATGGATAAACCGGAGGATTTTGAAGCCCTTATCCCGCTTCTTCTTGACGAAGAACAACAGGATGAAGCTGCTAAATATATCATAAAACATTTCGTTGATCCGCCTTACATCTACAGCTTCAAGCTTATCGGATTTATCGTGCTTCTTGCAGTTCTGATGATACTTTCCATCATCATTGCAGGTGCAACTGACAGAAATGAAAAAATGGAAACCAGCTTTGCTGTACACTTCATAGGCGGTATGCTTGGATTGGTAAAAGGTGCTATGTTCGTTGTGGCAATTGCACTTGTTTTCCGTATATCCGAAATTTACGGCACTAACAAAGATGTATATTTTGAAAATCCCGTAATAAGTCAGACATACGCTTTCAAATATGTCTACGATTTCATTACTAATATTAAATAAACAGCAACAGGAGGAACAAAACTAATGATAATGTGCAGTAACTGCAACAAACGGCCTGCGGTGGTATTTATCACCTCCGTTCAGGGAAACGAAAAGAAAAATGAGGGACTCTGCCTTTCTTGTGCCAGAAAAAAGAATATCCCGCAGGTTTCAGAATATATGAACCGTCTTGGTATCTCCGATGAGGAAATAGACCAGCTTTCTGAACAGATGATGGGTATGCTTGACGGCGATTCTTTTGAAATGGGCGGTTCAGGTCTTATGCCTGACTTCATCTCAAATATGTTCGGCATGAACGAAGAAGGTGATGACTCTGAAATTTCTGACGAGGATTCAGGTCTTAACCCCAAAAAATTTATCGAAAATCTTGGAAAAAGTCTCGGCGGTGCTATAAAAGGCGGCTCAGGCTCCGATAAAGATGATAAAAAAGGCAGTTCTTCAGGCAGCAGAAAAAATAAGAAAGAGAAACTCAAATTTCTTGGAAGCTACTGCACTAACCTTTCACAAAAAGCCGCTGACGGTCAGCTTGACAATATCATCGGACGTGACAGCGAAATCTCCCGTGTTATTCAGATACTTTCAAGAAGAACCAAAAATAATGCCTGCCTTATCGGTGAACCGGGTGTCGGCAAAACCGCTATCGCAGAAGGTATCGCTCTCAGAATAAACGAAGGCAAAGTCCCTTTCAACCTCGCTGACAAGAAAATCTATCTCCTTGACCTCACTGCACTCGTTGCAGGCACTCAGTTCCGTGGACAGTTTGAAAGCCGTGTAAAGGGACTGGTTGACGAGGTAAAGCATGAAGGCAATATAATCCTCTTTATCGACGAAGTTCATAACCTCGTGGGTGCCGGTGATTCGGAAGGCTCTATGAATGCCGCAAATATCCTGAAACCTGCACTCTCAAGAGGTGAGGTTCAGGTGATAGGTGCTACAACCTTCGGTGAATACCGCAAATACATCGAAAAGGATTCTGCCCTTGAAAGACGTTTCCAGCCTGTAACAGTTGATGAACCGACTGTTGAAGAAACAGTCAACGTTCTCCTCGGCATTAAAAAATATTACGAGGATTACCATAAAGTCCACATCTCAGACTACCTTATAAGAATGTGTGCCGTTCTTTCTGAACGATATATCACAGACCGCTTCCTCCCAGATAAGGCTATAGACCTTCTTGACGAGGGATGTGCCTATACCTGCATACGCTCTCCCGAAATAGCAGCATACGCCAATATCCAGAAGGAATTGCAGGTTCTTGAGGAGCTTGAAAAAAGTATAACCGAACAGGAAGAAATTGACTATCAGGCTCTTGCAGAAGTAAAGGGTAAACTTATCCATACCCGTGAAAGTGAAGAAAAGCTCAAAGAAGCCGCTTCCGATATTCAGGTAACAGATGGCGATATCGCTAAGGTCATCGAACTCTGGACGGGTATCCCTGCAAGCAAGATAAAGGAAACCGAATTTGTTAAAATTGCAAAGCTTGAAGATTCACTTAAAACAAGAGTTCTTGGACAGGACGAAGCCGTAAGCGTACTTGCAAAGGCTATAAAACGTTCAAGAGTACGCCTTAATAAGCGTAAGCGTCCCGCATCATTCATCTTTGTCGGCCCAACAGGTGTGGGTAAAACCGAACTTGTAAAGGCTCTCGCTGACGAAATGTTTGACTCAACCGAACCGCTTATCCGCCTTGATATGACGGAATATATGGAAAAGCACTCTGTTTCAAGAATGATAGGTTCGCCTCCGGGATACGTCGGATATGAGGAGGCAGGTCAGCTTACTGAAAAAGTCCGCCGCAGACCTTATTCCGTTATCCTTTTTGACGAAATTGAAAAGGCTCACCCTGATGTAATGAATATCCTCATGCAGATTCTCGATGAGGGTAAGGTTGACGACGCTCAGGGCAGAACCATAAACTTTGAAAATACTATAATCTGCATGACTTCCAATGCAGGTTCAACCGATAAGGGTATCGGAGTCGGCTTCAACCGCACAACCGAGGATATCTCCAAGGATAAGGCTATGAAGGGATTAAGAGAATTTCTCCGTCCTGAATTTATCAGCCGTATCGACGAAATCGTGGTATTTAAACCACTCAGCAAGGAAAACTTCGCTGATATCGCCGCCCTTATGATAGACGAAATGAAAGAACCTCTCGCAGAAAAGGAAATTTCTATTAATTACAGCCGTGAAGCACTTGAACTTATCGCTGAAAAATCGTTCGGCAAGTCTTACGGTGCAAGAGATATCCGCCGTGTAATACGTCAGGATATTGAAGATAAGGTTGCCGAAATAATTATCGAAAAGGCTTCAAAGATAAACAATATCTCTATTTCAGCCGACGGCGAAAAACTTATTGTTGAAGGTAAAAAGGTGGAAAATGCAGATGAGGCGTAAATTATTATCACTGACTTCAGCAATCTTAGCTTTTTCTTTGCTGACAGCTTGTTCAGATACCGCAAAAAACGAAAATTCCAAATCATCTGCCGCTTCAGGTTCTGCACTTATCAACTACGATGAGTTTGCAAAGGAATTTGAAACCTATCCTGACCTCAAGTCAGGTCCGCACCTCAGCTTCAGCAATACTACTGCCAAAGCCGGAGAACTTGCGGAAGTTACCATTTCTGTAAAAGATGCAGACTTACAGTGGAATATGTGCGGAATACACGTCGTTTACCCTGACATCCTCAAACCGGATATGACTGATTCTTCCTCCGAAGTCCGTGATGTCAGATTTGAAAAAGGCGATGCCATTGCCGATTGTTCGGGTGCTGTCTGCAAGGAATGGCAGAGTGGTCTGCCTCAGCCGCTTGTCGACAAAAAGCTTGGCTGTCTTTTCTTCACCTGTATGTTTTCAGGCAACGGAGGCTGTGACGGCGAAATAGCTAAGTTTTTCCTTAAAATTCCGGATAACGCAGAATCAGGCGTTGTCTATAATATCAACTGCTACTACGAAGCTTCCGACCTTTTCTCCAATGCCGAAGGTATTCCTTCTTTCCAGAAGTATGCTTTCGCAAACTTCGATGCCGGTACAATTACTGTAGAATAAA